>JAGUWA010000301.1 GCA_020062605.1 Parvibaculum sp.
GACGCTGCTGCCGGCGCTGGTCGCGGTGTTCGAATATATCTGGCCGCTGAAGCGCGAGCCGCTCTCCGAAGAGGAAGCGCGCGCGGTGATGCGCGGCCATTAAGGCAACCTGCGGCCGGTTCTTCCGGTCGGGGTTCGAAAAATCGAAAGGGCGGCCTCCTCGAGGTGCCGCCCTTTCTCTTTTCGAGCACCCCCGCGAAGGGCGCCTTTTCCCAATTTGACTAAACAGTCATTTAACGACTAATTAGTCAAATAGAGAGAGGGAGGTTCCATGGCGGCCGGACGGGCACTTGCAGTGAAGCCGGAGGAAGCGGCAACGCGCCGCCGCGCCGGAACCGCGCCGATCGCCCCGCCTTCACCTCTTCGTATTCCGCGATCAAAAAACGCCACTTCTGGATGTAGTTCCGCTCGATCGTCCGGCCATAGCTGTTGTCCCGCATCGAAGTCCCCTCCCTGTCTGAGTGGATTCGATCACCGAATTAGTGAACTTGCACAGCAATGACGATGAGAGAAGTTTCTACCCTCAACCCTCACGCCGCCTTGCGCTTCATCGAATAGCGCAGGGGAAGCCGCTTCCACCGCCGCCGTCGAGCTCGTCGTGTCGTGGCCCGCCGTCGCCACGATGATGTAGTAGGACATGGCTTCGAGATGCCCGATGGGCTTGCCGTCGATGGTTGCATTGGCGATCACGCTCGCCACGTCGTCGCGCGGGTTCTTGCGGCGGTCTTTCGTCATTGCGTTGAGGTAGTTGAAGAACTCGGTCACCGTTTTGACGGTTCGGTCGCATCGGGGCGCTTCATGTCGGGGTCGGTCGAGCCGAACAGTTCCTGCGTCAGCTTCAGCATGATCGGTTCGTCTTCCTCCGGCACGCCCAGCACCGTCATGATGACACGCAGCGGATACCAGACCGCCACGTCCGACACGAAGTCGCATTCGCCGCCCTTCGCTTCCAGCCGGTCGATATATTTCTCGGCCAGCGCATCGACGCGGACCGAAATCGCCTTGAGGTTCGGCGGCATGAACCAGGCCTGCGTCAGGCCCCGGTAGTCGCGGTGGTCCGGATCGTCCATGTCGACCAGCGAGCGGATGAGCTTCGCCTCGCCGCCGGTGAACTTCTTCACCTCTTCCTCCAGTTCGATCGACTGCAGCGTGAGGCGCGGATCGTTCAGGAACTTGCCGGTCTGGCGCTCCACTTCCATGATGTCGGCATGCTTCGACACGGTCCAGAAGGGACGGAAGCCGTCGGGCTCCGTCCAGCGCACGGGCTCTTCCGCGCGCAGCTTCGTGAAGAGCTCGTGAAACGCGTCGACATGCGCGTAGGTCTTCGGATTCACGATCGCATTGTCGATTTTCTTGCCGCTCGTTTTGTCGCTTATGGGGGGGTCCTCCTCCGGGGCAATTCGCCCTGTTCCTTTTCACCGGCTGGCGGTGCAAATTCGGACAACCCGTCGATGAGGCCGCACCGACGCTGCGTAAACCGGCAAGTTGTTGTGTTACAGGGCTTTCTTTCAACTCTGGGCACAGATCAGCGAGCTTGCAAGGGGCCGTTTCCGGCTGGACAAGGTGCGCCCCGTGTAGAAGATGTGCGGCAAATATGCGGACAAGATGGTTGCCGAAACCGGCCGTGTATATACATATCAGGAAGCGTCATCGCGTGAGCCCGCGTTCCGGGCCGGGCGAGCAAACCAGGGAGAGAAGATCATGGCGGAAGCCTATATCGTCGCCGCGGCCCGCACGGCGGGCGGCCGCAAGGGCGGCAAACTGAAGGACTGGCACCCGGCCGATCTCGGCGGCAAGGTGATCGACGATCTCGTGAAGCGCACGGGCGCCGATCCCGAGCTCATCGAAGATGTCATCGTCGGCTGCGTCGGCCAGGCGGGCGAGCAGGGCATGAACATCGCGCGCAACGCGGTGCTGGCCTCCGGTCTCCCCGAAAGCGTGCCGGCGACATCCGTCGACCGTCAGTGCGGCTCCTCGCAGCAGGCGCTCCACTTCGCCGCGCAGGCCGTCATGTCGGGCGCGATGGATGTCGTCGTCGCGGCGGGCATCGAGAGCATGACGCGCGTGCCGATGGGCATGCCGATCTCGCTTCCCTTCAAGAACGGTTTCGGCATCTACAAGAGCCCGAACATCGAAGAGCGCTATCCGAACATCCAGTTCAGCCAGTTCGCCGGCGCCGAAATGATGGCCAGGAAATACGGCCTCACGAAGGATCAACTCGACGAGTTCGCCTATAACAGCCACCGCAAGGCGATTGCCGCCACGCAGGCCGGCCTCTTCGACAACGAGATCGTGCCGCTTGAGATCGCGCTCGAAGACGGCTCGAAGGAGACCCACAAGGTCGATGAAGGCATCCGCTTCGACGCGAGCCTCGAGGCGATCAAGGGCGTGAAGCTCCTCGTCGAAGGCGGCGCGGTCACGGCCGCTTCCTCCTCGCAGATCTGCGACGGCGCGTCCGGCGTCATGATCGTCAACGAGAAGGGCCTCAAGGCGCTCGGCGTCGAGCCGCTGGCGCGCGTCCACCACATGACGGTGGTCGGCGGCGATCCGGTCATCATGCTCGAGGCGCCGCTCCCGGGCACGCAGAAGGCGCTCAAGAAAGCCGGCATGAAGATCGAGGACATCGACCTCTACGAAGTGAACGAGGCCTTCGCCTCCGTGCCGCTCGCCTGGCTGCAGGCGGTGGGCGCCGACCCGGAAAAGCTCAATGTGCATGGCGGCGCCATCGCGCTCGGCCATCCGCTCGGCGCGTCGGGCACCAAGCTCATGACGACGCTCATCCATGCGCTCAGGAGCAAGGGCAAGCGTTACGGCCTGCAGACCATGTGCGAAGGCGGCGGGCTCGCCAACGTGACGATCATCGAGCGTCTCTGAGCCTCAAGGGCTCAATGACGGAGGGCGGTGCAGCGATGCACCGCCCTTTTTCATGGCCATTATTCGAGGCCGGCGGCGCAGGTGGAACGGCACTACGCATTTTCCGGCCAAACCTGCTAGACTCAGCGGAAACCGCCGGGGGGGGGACCGCCGGAGGCGGGGCCGAAGCATGAAGAAATCAGACGCATGAAGATGAAGGAACTGGAGGCCGCGACCGGGATCGGGCGCGAGACCATCCGCTATTACATCCGCGAGGGGCTCCTGCCGGAGCCCGTCCGGCCGAAGCGCAATGTCGCGGCCTATGGGCGCGAGCATGTGAAGCGGCTCAACCTCATCCGCAAGCTCCAGCAGGAGCGCCACCTGCCGCTTTCCGTCATCCGCACCATCGTCACCTCCGAAACGGGCGAACCCGCGGGCGGCTTCGAGGCGCTGATCGGCCTCGAGGTCGCGATGGGCCCGCTGCTTGCCGAGGGGCGCAGCCTCGCGCCCCGCAAGCTCGCCGATGTCGCGAAGGACACCGGCCTCGGGATCGACGAGATCCGCAGTTTCGCCGGGATCGGCCTCATCCAGATCGACAAGCGCGACGGCGGCGAGTGGCTCAACCAGCGCAATGTCCGCATCATGGAAATCATCGCGCAGACGCGCGCGGACGGCTTCACGCCCGACATCGGCTACACGGTCGAGAGCTATGAATTCTATCCGCAGCTGATCGAATTGCTGGCGCGGCGCGCGGTCGTCGGCTTCTACTCGCGTCTCGGCGACAAGCTCGACCAGCCCGCCGCCGCGAAGCTCGCCGTGAACGGCATCCGTACGCTGAGCGAAATGGTGCCGCTCATCCTGATCGACCGCATCGTGCGCATGGTGGAGAAGGTGTCCGAAAGCGGCGTGCTGCCGGCGGAAGAGGACGAGGTCTGAAGGGGCGGGGGGCGCGGAAGAGTCCGGGTATTCGATCGATAGATTGTTTGCTGTGGCGTCGCCCGGCCCCCGCCCCGAAAAATTCTTCGCGTTGCTCGAATTTTGTCGACCCTCCCCAAGGGGAGGGTGAGAAGACCCCCTCAGTCCCCCAGCACCAGCGTGTCGGCCCTGCGCCAGTAGACCCAGTATTCCTCGCCGGCCTTGAAGGTGAATTCCTCGATGTCGCTCGACACGTTCGAGATGTCCGCCTGTAGCGGCTGAGCGAGGCCGATGTCGAAGAAGACATTGCTGTAGCTGCCGAAATAGGCGACTTCGCCGACCTTGCCCTTCACCTTGATGAGATCGGGTGCCGTCGGTTCCTTCTCGTCGACGAAGATCTTTTCGGGCCGCACGGCGAGCGCCACCTTGCCGGTCGCGCTTCCCTTCAGCGTCACCTCGCCGATGCCGGGCGCCGTCACCTTCACGTTGCCGTCGTCCGCCGTCACGGCCTCGCCGTCGATCATGTTGATCTTGCCGATGAAGTCCGCGACGAAGCGGTTCGCGGGCGCCTCGTAAAGCGTCGTGGGCGGCGCCACCTGCTGCACCGTGCCCGCATTCATCACCGCGATGCGGTTCGCCATCGACAGCGCTTCCGACTGGTCATGCGTCACGATCACGAAGGTGATGCCGACCGTCTTCTGCAGGCGCACCAGTTCGAGCTGCATCGCCTCGCGCAGCTTCGCGTCGAGCGCCGACAAGGGTTCGTCGAGAAGCAGCACGGAGGGCCGCTTTACCAGCGCGCGGGCGAGCGCAACGCGCTGGC
>JAGUWA010000322.1 GCA_020062605.1 Parvibaculum sp.
CTTCCATCGCGCGCCGCCTCTGCCCGCGTCTCGGCATGAGCGAGGGCGAAACGGAAACGGTCGCCTGGCTCGTGCAGAACCACCTCGTCATGTCCGATGTCGCCCAGCGCCGCGACATCGCCGATCCGCGCACGGTCCGCGACTTCGCCGATCTCGTGCAGAGCCCGGAACGGCTGCGCATGCTCTATGTGCTGACCGTGGTGGACATCAAGGCCGTCGGCCCCGGCGTCTGGAACGGCTGGAAGGGCCAGTTGCTCCGCCAGCTCTATTTCGAAACGGAAGCGCTGCTGCAGGGCGGCGAGAGCGCGCTCAACCGCAAGGCCCGCGTCGCCGAGGCGAAGGAGGCGCTCGCTGCGCGTCTCTCCGGCTGGCCGAAGGCGGCGGTGGATCGCTATCTCAAGCGCCACGGCGATGCCTATTGGCTCTCCACCGACACGGACATGCAGGAGCGTCATGCCCGCTTCATCGACGAAGTGAAGGACGAGCCGCTCGCCATCGCCGCCGCGCCCGAGCCCACGCGCGCCGTCACCGAACTCACGCTCTATACGCAGGACCATCCGGGCCTCTTCGCGCGTTTCGCGGGTGCCTGCGCGGTTCTCGGCATGAACATCGTCGACGCGAAGATTTTCACCACGCGCGACGGCATGGCGCTCGACATGCTCTGGGTGCAGGACCCGGACGGCACCGCGATCCGCGAGGAGCGCCGCATCCGCCGCCTCGAAGACATGATCCGCAAGGTGCTCGCGGGCGAGGTGTTGCCGCCCGACGCCATCGAGAGCCGTCAGCGCCGCGAACGCCGCGCCGATGCCTTCACCGTCGCGCCCCAGGTCTTCATCGACAATGACGCCTCCGACGACTACACGGTGATCGAGGTGAACGGCCTCGACCGGCCGGGTCTGGTCCACGCGCTCGCCCGCGCGCTCTTCCATCTCGGCCTCACCATCGGCTCGGCTCACATCACCACCTATGGCGAACGCGCGGTCGACGTCTTCTATGTGAAGGACGTGATCGGCCACAAGGTCACCAACGCCAACAAGAAGAAGGCGGTCGAACGCCATCTCCTCGAAGCGCTGGCCGACCCGATGAAGAAAGCCCGCCCCGCCAAGCGCGCCAAACGCGACGACGCCGCGGCGGCTTGAGGCGCAGCCTCTCTTCCCACCCTCCCCATCCTTGGCGGCTTGTCCGCCAAGGCGGACAACATGTGGGAGGGTCAAACCGCCAAAGGCGGTTTGGGGCGGGGGCGGACCGGCGGCGGACCGGCGGCAACGAAATCACTCGGTGACGGATGGCTTGCTCTGCCGCTCTGCGGCGTCGGAATAGACTTCTCCGTCGCGCCGTCCGATGCCTATGACGCGCACTTCGATTGTGTCGTCCACCACCTTGTAGACGAGCCGGTAGCCGGCGCGTCTGAGCTTGATCTTGTAGCAGTCGGGCATGCCGGAAAGCCGGTGCTTCTCCACGCGCGGCTCTTCAAGCCGCCGCTCGAGTATCTTTTTGAACTGTTGTTTGATGTCCGGCGCGAGCTTGCGCCACTCTTTCTTCGCGTCTTCGACGAAGCCGAGCCTATAGGTCATCGAGCTCGTCGAGCGTCACATAGGTGACGGGCTGGCCCTGCCGGGCGATGACCTTTTTCATGTCTTCGTAGTCTTCAAGCCGGTCCAGCATCGCCTCGTAAGTTTCCGTATCGACGAGATAGGCGACAGGCTTGTTGTGACTGAGAATGGCCACGGCGCCTTCCTCCGCGGCATCCTCGATCACGCGCGCGGGGCTGCGCTTCAATTCGCTGATGCTCGATACCTGCGAGGCGGCAATACGGGACATGATGAACTCCTTCGCGCGCCTTTATAAGGCCGATAAATAGTACTTACAATAGATAAATATTAGGTACCTAAAAAAGTATCTTTCCAGGTTGGATTTTCCCGCCAAAACCCCGGCAAGACAAAAAACAAGAACAGGGCTAGAGATTTGGGGAAGCGAAGCGAAAGCCCGGGCTCTCCCTCCTATGGCGCCAATCCCATGAACATCGTCCGCTCGGCCGCAACCGTCGGCGGCACCACGCTGATAAGCCGCCTGCTCGGCTTTCTGCGCGACGTCATGGTCGCCGCCGCTCTGGGCACGGGGCCGGTGGCGGACGCCTTCTTCGTCGCCTTCCGCTTTCCCAACATGTTCCGCTCGATCTTCGCCGAAGGCGCCTTCAATTCCGCCTTCGTGCCGCTTTTCGCCAGGCGCCTCGAAGGCGAAGGCGAGGCGGCCGCGCGCCGCTTCGCCGAAGATGCGCTCGCTGTCCTCCTCGTCGCGCTCCTCGCGCTCACCGTGGCGGCGGAACTTGCCATGCCCTGGATCATGTTCGTCTTCGCGCCGGGCTTCTCGGACAACCCGCAGAAATTCGAATGGGCGGTCGAGTTCACACGCATCGCCTTCCCCTATCTCCTCTTCATCTCGCTGACCGCACTGCAATCGGCGATCCTGAATTCGCTCGGCCGCTTCTTTCCGGGCGCCGCCGCGCCGGTCATGCTCAACATCACGCTCATCCTCGCGATCCTCTTTCTCGTGCCGCTGACGGACAATCCGGGCCGCGCGCTCAGCTGGGGCGTCGCGGCGGCGGGCGTCGTGCAGTTCCTCTGGCTCGCCGTGTCGCTCTGGCGGGCGGGCATGGTTCTGCGGTTGCGTATGCCCCGCCTCACGCCCGATGTGCGCCGTCTCTTCCGTCTCGGCGTCCCCGGCGTCGTTGCGGGCGGCATCACCCAGGTCAACCTCACCATCGGCACCATGATCGCCTCGCTCCAGGCGGGTGCCGTGTCGTGGCTTTATTACGCCGACCGCATCTACCAGTTGCCCCTCGCCGTCATCGGCATCGCCATCGGCATCGTGCTGCTGCCGGAGCTGTCGCGCCGCCTCCGCGCGGAGGATCACGGCGGTGCCTCATGGAGCCAGAACCGCGCCATCGAATTCTCGATGCTCCTGACCCTTCCTGCCGCCGCCGGCGCGGGCGTCCTCTCCTCCGACATCATTCGTGTGCTTTTCGAGCGCGGCGCCTTCACCAGCGCGGATACGGCCGCGACATCGCTCGCCCTCGTCATCTACGCGGCGGGCCTTCCCGCCTTCGTCCTCATCAAGGTTTTCCAGCCGGGCTTCTTCGCGAGGGAAGACACGAAGACGCCGCTGCGCTTCGCCGCGATTTCGATTGCCGTCAACATCGCGGTCTCCCTCGCGCTCTTCGTCCCCTTCGGCTTCGCCGGCATCGCCACGGGAACGAGCGTCGCCGCCTGGGTGAATGCGGGGCAATTGGGCACGCGGCTTTACCGTCGCGCCGAATTCGCGCCCGACGCGCAATTGCTGCGCCGCCTGCCGCTCATCCTTCTCGCGTCGGCGGGCATGGGCTTGTGCCTCTGGTTCGGCGCTTCCGCCCTCTCGCCCTTCTTCGCGGACGATCTTCTGACGAGCATCGCCGCCCTCGGCCTCCTCATCGCGGGCGGTGTCCTCGTCTATTTCCTCCTCTGCCAGATCACCGGCGTCATCCGCCTCGGCGACCTCCGCCGCGCCTTCACGCGGGGCTGAAAACCGGGGACAGATTTTTTGCGGGTGTGCGGCTTGTCCCCGGTGGCGGGGACAAGTTTGCCTCATGTGACAGTTTCATGTCATTTTGATGACAGTCGGGCCAATTCCTGAGAATCGTTCCAATCTGACGGGGGATTGCCTTCGCGGCTCATGCGCCGCATAACCTCCCGGATTCACGCCCCGCCCGGCCCATGGAACCTGTCGAATGGAACAGCCCCAAAATCGCGTTTTTTCCGGTGTGCAGCCCACCGGCAATCTGCATCTCGGCAATTATCTGGGCGCGATCCGCAATTTCGTGGGCCTCCAGGAAACGCATGAGTGCCTCTATTGCGTCGTCGACATGCACGCGATCACCGTCTGGCAGGAGCCGAAGGAACTCGCCGCGAACACACGCGAGGTCGCTGCCGCCTATATCGCGTCTGGCATCGACCCGAAGAACCACATCATCTTCAATCAGTCGAAGGTTTCGGCTCACGCGGAGCTCGCCTGGATCCTGAACTGCGTCGCCCGCATCGGCTGGCTCAATCGCATGACGCAGTTCAAGGACAAGGCAGGCAAGGATCGCGAGAAGGCGTCGGTCGGCCTCTATGCCTATCCGGTGCTGATGGCGGCTGACATTCTCGCCTACCGCGCAACGCATGTGCCCGTCGGCGAGGACCAGAAGCAGCACCTGGAACTCGCGCGCGACACGGCACAGAAATTCAACAATGATTTCAGCGCGCCGGATTTTTTTCCCTTGCCCGAGCCGCTCATCATGGGCGAGGCGACGCGCGTCATGTCGCTTCGTGACGGCACGAAGAAGATGTCGAAGTCGGACCCCTCCGATCTTTCGCGCATCACCATGCGCGACAGTGCGGACGACATCGCGAAGAAGATCAGGAAGGCGCAGACCGATCCCGAGCCTTTGCCGGAAACGGTCGAAGGGCTTGCGGGCCGTGCGGGTGCGGACAATCTCGTCGGCATCTATGCGGCGCTCTCCGACAAGACCAAGGCGGAGGTTCTCGCCGAATTCGCCGGCGCGCAATTTTCTGTCTTCAAACCCGCGCTTGCCGATCTCGCGGTCGAGAAACTCACGCCCATCACGAACGAAATGAAACGTTTGATGGAAGACCCGGCCTATATCGACGGCGTGCTCGAACAGGGCGCGGTGCGCGCCCGCGCCATCGCCGATCCCATCCTCACCCGCGTACGTGAGTTCGTCGGCTTCATCTGAGCGGCCCGGTTCCGGGTGCGGCCGCTTGACCGCCGCGCGATACGTCCCATCTAAGAGATGGTCCGTGCGCGCTCAAATCCGTTCCGGAGGAACGTCCATCCATGTCCTTTTCCGACCGTATTGCAGGCTGGCGCGAAAATCTCCGTCACCGCTGGATGTACCGGCGGGGCGATGGAACGCAGTCTCCGGCGGGTGGGCCAGGTGGCGCGACCGCGCAGGGCGGCGGGATCGGGCGCCTTCTGGGCGGGTTGAACAGGCCCGGCATGGGCAGCATGGCGAAGCGCGCCGCCATCGCGATCGCCGTCATC
>JAGUWA010000026.1 GCA_020062605.1 Parvibaculum sp.
AAGGCCATCAGGCATCAGGCCCCCGGGCAACGGGCCCGAAATCATCGTCCCACGGACGAACTGTCGATCTCGCAGCGACTAAATCAACAATATCCGCCGAGTTCGGACGCACGCTGGCGGAACATGCGCATCGTCCGGTTGAGTGCCTCCACCGGATCGATCGGCTCTTCCTCCAGCTGAAGCTTTCCAGCCTCAGCCTTCGAGATGTCGAGAATGTCGTTGATAATGCTCAGAAGATGCGCACCGCTTGCCCGGATGTCGCCCGCATAGTCGACATATTTGGCCTGTCCGACCGGACCGAACATCTGGTTCGAAATGATCTCCGAAAATCCGATGATTGCGTTGAGTGGCGTCCGCAGTTCATGGCTCATGATCGCGAGGAAGTCATTCTTCGCGCGGTTTGCGGCTTCGGAGCGGCTGAGCAGGCGCTCGGAACGGCGTTGCTCAGCGCGCAGCTTTTCATTGTCGACGAAGCTCTGGCGGAGCTTGTACTCCTGAACATAGTTCACGAATACGCTCACCCCGACGCCGAAGATCAGGAACGCATTGTTGTTGATGAGCATGTTCGTGGGAATGGGATTCACGAACAGGGCGACGAATTCGTAAGCGCCACAGGTCAGGCCGGACATCAAGATGGAATAGTAATACCGCAAACGCCAAAGGCAGTTCACATAGGTCAGAATAATGAGGATGCCGGCATAGTAGAGATAATTGCCCGGAGATGAGGCGATCGCGATCATGCCGACGACGGCGAGGCCGGGAATGCACATGGCCAGCGACAACAACGCCTGATGGCGATACGAAAATCCCGGCATGTAGGAAATCGCCACGATGAGAAGAAGAAGCGGACAGGCGAGTCCCAGCCGGATTGCCCAGGCTTCGTTGGTGATTTCCGGAATGATAAAGGGATCGAATACGGCGTAAACGGCGAAGATGATCGCGCCCAGCGCAATCGAAAGGCGCAAGAGGCCGACCTGGCGCGCGAAGTTGTCGACGTTGAATCTGTGCTCCAGATCAGGTTGGCGGAACCGCAACCTGATAGGCTCTATGGAGTAGTCGGTCGCCTGTTCCGAAAAAAGCGGATCGGCCGGCGCCTGCAATTCGCGCCGGTGCTCCGGATCATCTCGCTTCAACGCGTCGCCGGTGATGGTTTGCCTATTCATTTCCGCCGTAAATCCCGGAGGCTGCCGCTATACCTTGGGCGTAGAGAGGTCAGACTAGCGGCAAAACGTATAATGCTTGGTTAAGCATGATTTACGTTCTGGTAAGCATCTCGTTTCGACGGAGTTGTCCGGGTTGCCGCCGAAAACGGACGAAACTCAACCTCTGGCCATGAAATAGACGAGCAACAGTCCGCCGAAGATGATCCGGTACCATCCGAAGATCGTGTAGCCGTGAGTGCTGACGAAGTTGAGCAGCCACTGCACGACGACGAGCGCTGAGAGGAATGCGGCGACGAACCCCGCCCCGATGACATAGGCATGCGCAGCGTCGATCAGTTCCCACGTCTCGGCAAGGTTGACCGCCGAGGCACCGAGCATGACGGGAATGGCGAGGAAAAAGGAAAACTCGGCGGCCGTCTTGCGTTCGACCCCGACGAGCAGGGCGCCAAGGATCGTCGCGCCTGATCGGGAAACGCCTGGCACGAGGGCCATGCATTGAAAAAATCCGATCTTCAGAGCTGTCCGCATCGTGAACGACTCGATCGAGGTGAATCTCGCTTCGAGCTGCATCCTCTCGATGGCGATAATGGCAATGCCGCCAAGGATGAGCGTCGTGCATACCACGTAGGGTGAGAAGAGGACCTCCACGATGAAGTCGTGGAAGAGTATGCCGATCAGGCCGGCCGGAAGGATGGCGACGAGAATGGCTCCGATAAAGGTTCGTGCTGCGGGGTCGCGTGGAGCATCGAGGACCACGCGGAAGAGCCGGTCGCGATAGAGGACGCATATCGCCAAAATGGCGCCAAGCTGGATAACCACCTCGAAGACTTTGCCCGGCATGCTCGAAAAGCCGATCAGCTCGCCCACCACGATCAGGTGGCCGGTGGATGAGATCGGGAGGAATTCGGAGACGCCCTCGACAATGCCGAGAATGAGGGCCTGCAGGAAACTGTGCTCGATCATGTCCGGCAGAGAGTCCTGCGCTGGTGTGGAAAACGACTCATCGGGAGCCTAGCACAGCGACCCTTACATGAACCTTATGGCAGCTCCATGTCGAACAGGGCCACGTTGGACCTCTTTCCTCATATTCCGGTCGCGTCCAACGCTTCCTTGACGCGGCTCACCGCGATGTCGAAGGCTGCCGACCTCAGGTCGAGATTTTTCTGGGCCGCGTGATTGAACACCTGCTGTGCCGCATTGCCGAGAATGCGTGCGAGTTCGTCGTCTACGCGTTCAAGTGGCCAGACGACACGTTGCAGGTTCTGGACCCATTCGAAATAGCTGACGACGACGCCCCCCGAATTGGCGAGTATATCCGGCACCACCGTAACCCCCCGCTCCGTCAGGAGACGGTCGGCATCGCTGGTGATCGGCCCGTTCGCGCCTTCGAGCACCGTTTTTGCCCTGATTCTGGAGGCATTTTCCACGGTGATGACGCCGCCCAGCGCCGCGGGCACCAGGTAGTCACAGTCGACCTCGAGCTCCCGGCCGGTTTCCAGCGTTTCGTGGCCCTCGACATCGGCGAGCAGGCCACGTTCGCTCTTCTGCTTCGCGAGCGCGGATAGGTCGACGCCGCCCTCGCGATAGACGGCGCTGCGCGCGTCGGAAACCGCAACAACCTTCATGCCGAGATCGGTGAAAGCCTTCGCTGCATGAAAGCCCACATTGCCGAAGCCCTGAATCGCCACTGTCGCTCCCTGGAGGGGGACATCGTAGCGTTCGGCATAGGCCTTCATCACGATGCCTATGCCGTAGCCTGTCGCCTTGTCGCGCCCGGCCGAGCCGCCAAGCGCCAGGGGCTTGCCGGTGACCGCTGCGGGCGAGTGCCCGTAGATCGCAGAGTATTCGCTGTGAATCCAGCCCATCACCTGCGCGTTCGTGCCCACGTCCGGCGCCATGATGTCGCTGTTGGGCCCGATCTCGCGATGAATGCGTTTGACGAATTTTCGTGTCAGAACCTCCAACTCGCGCGTCGAAAGTTCGCGCGGATTGCAGCATATGCCGCCCTTGCCGCCGCCGAGCGGAATGTTCACAAGCGCGGTCTTCATTGTCATCAGAGAAGCGAGACCCCGGACTTCGTCGATGTCTACGTCGGGATGATAGCGAAGACCGCCCTTGCAAGGTCCGCGGACATTCTGGTGCTGAACCCTGTAGCCGCTGAAAACAGCGAGTTCGCCATTATCTCGAATGATCGGGATTTCGACCTTCATTTCGAGGGCGGCCAGAGAAAGCAGCGAGATCGTGGACTTGCCGTAGCCGAGGCGGTCGCAGGCAGCGTTGAGGAACGTTTCATATGCCGATTGCGTCGTGTTTCCTGTCGTCATTCCGCCTCCGGTGAAAACGCATCTCAAGGTGCCGCGGATTTGACGGGAAAAAGCGGGCAAATTCAACAGCAGGACCGCTGCCGCATTTTCGCCGTGCAGATTAACGAACGGTTCATATGCCGTTCAGGTGGCGAATGGGAGTCTGGTTTCGGGCACAGGACAGTCTGTCGCTCACCGAGGAGGTGCCGGAGATCATGCGGCAAAACCCACAATTTGCATCTATTGCGCTGCTGTTGACGCTTTGCTTTGGTGGCAGCTCGGCTGCGCTCGCCGCTCCCCAGTCGGACTCTTGGCCGCAACGCCATGAGTTGCGCGAGCGTGCGAGCCGACCGGCCCAAGAAAGTCGGCAGCGGATCGAAGCTGCCGGGCAGAACCGGCAGATGGAAAGACGGGAGCAGCAGAACCGGCAACAAGCGGAGCAACGCGAAAGTCAGCGTCGGCAACAGGCCACCCGGCAGCAGCAAATCCGCCGGCAGAATGACCGTCAGCGCATCGACATGCGCACCCGCCAGCACGAACAGCAGGCGGTACGAGGGCAACAGAACCGGGAGCAGGCGGAGCAGCACGAAAGGCTGCGTCAGCAACAGATCGCCCGCGAACGCAACCAGCGCCAGCAAGCCTTGCGGCAGGAACGCGAACGCAGTCGCGATATGGACGATCGGCGCCGCTTGCAGCAGGCAAATATCGAGCGCCAGCGCCAGGAGCAGGATGCGCGCCATCAGCTTCAACGTCAGACGCAGCAGCAGGCTTTGCTGCGTCAGCAGCATACCCGCCCGCAGGACCGTCTGCAGTATCGCGACGGGTACGATGACGATCGCCGTGGCCACTATGCGGGTAATCGCGAGAATGTCCGCACTGCTGAGTACCGGCGTCCTTACCGCCCGGTTTACAACGACCGGCCCTGGTACGGATATCACGGGCACGGTAAGCATCCGCACCATCGCGGACCCGTCGTCATCTATCGCAACGTGACGCATGTCGTGATGATCCCGCAGCCCGTCTATGTGCAGCCGGTCGCGGGCTACTACTATGACGACTACTACTATTCCGGCCCTTATGCCGGATATGACTCGGTCTATGGATACGACGATTACGGCTATGGCTATCGCCAGTCCGCCTGCAACAGCGACACTGTCGGTGCCGTCATCGGGGCAGTGCTTGGCGGCGTCATCGGCGCTCACCAGGATCGGGGCGCCGGCCCCGTTGTCGGTGGTGCCCTCATCGGAGCGGTGCTCGGCGGCCTGCTTGGCCATGCGATCGATGAAAGCAACCAAGCCTGTGTGAGCGACGTCCTCGAATATGTGCCGTCGAATCGGTCCGTCTATTGGGAGGACGGAGGCTATGGCTACGAGGTAACGCCAATGCGGACCTACGAACCCGAGCCTGGCCGCTATTGCCGCGAATATCAGACGGTGGTGACCGTCGGCGGCCGCGCCGAACAGGCATACGGCACGGCCTGCCGCCAGCCGGACGGCAGCTGGCAGATCGTCAGCTAGGGCGGCTCCCTTGGCCAACGGGCGGCGCGGTCCCCGCGCCGTCCGTCTTCCTTTGCTGCGACCACGAAAACCCTAGGCAGGCCCGCCTCCAGAGGCCATCATCCGGAAAACAAAACGGCGTAGATTCAGCGCCAACCGGAGAGGCAGGGGCATGGCAGGGCCAGAGAAGATCGGCGATTTCATCACCATTGAGCGCGAAGGGCGTGTCGCGACGCTTCGCTTCGATCGGGGTGACAGGATCAATCCGCTTTCCGTTCAGCTACTTCGAGATTTGGCCGCCGCTGCGCGTGCGCTGCGTGAGGATGTTTCCACGAGCGCCATCGTCCTGACCGGGGGGCAGGCATTCTCGGGCGGTGCCGACCTCGCGGATCCCGAAATTTCCAGGCGTGCCTCCGCGTCCCTGCTCGAGCGCCGCGAAATGCTCCGCGCCGGGCCCGACATGTGCGATGCGTGGGAAGCGCTGGACCAGGTGACGATTGCTGCCGTCGAAGGCTTCTGCATTGGCGGCGGGGTCGCCCTTGCCGTCGCCTGCGACTTTCGTATCGCGGCGCGGGGTGCCCACTTCCGTCTGCCGGAAATTCCACTCGGCATGAACATGAGCTGGCACACGCAGCCGCGTCTCGTGAACCTCATAGGTCCGTCGCGTGCGAAGCAGCTCACGATCTTCGGCGAGAAGGTGAGCGCCGCGAAGGCAGAGGCCTGGGGTCTTGTCGATGAAGCCTGCGAGGACGGCGAGGCGCTTGCCGTTGCACGCCGCTGGGCGGAGAAAGTCGCAGCCCTTCCGCCCGTTGCCGTGCGCATGGCAAAACGCGGCATCACGCAGGCGGCGACCGCTCTGAATGCGGTATCCACCTTCATGGATGCGGATCAGTTCGCACTGGTCTCCACGAGCGAAGACCAGCGCGAAGCCGTTACGGCGTTTCTTGAGAAACGTCCGCCGAAGTTCACAGGCCGTTGAGGGGAAACGCGCATGAGCCATAGCCATCCGAATAGCCATCGCACAGGTTGCCCCTGCTGCTCACCCTATCTCTGGGGAGACCGGCGTCTCCGTGATCCGCGGCTCAGCCGCCGCGGTTTCTTTGGTGCGGGTGCCGCTTTGACGGCCGCTGCCCTTTCGGTCCTCGGTGGAACGAAGAGCGATGCCGCCGGTTTCTCCGCGCTCGCTTTCGCGGCGCCGAAGTTCGGCATGGGTGAAACGCGCCGAAGCCGTGCGCACGCTGCGGGCGCAACTGTCTATCGCGGGGGCACTATCCGCACGATGAATGACGCGATGCCGCTTGCGGAAGCGGTCGCCGTCAAAGGTGGCCGCATCGTCGCAGTAGGATCCGAAGTAGAAGTGAAGGCGAAGACAGGGAATGGCGCACGCATCGTCGACCTGGCGGGGCGGACCATGCTGCCTGGCTTCATCGATTGCCACGGCCATGTTTCCATCACCGCCCTTCTGATGGGCTTCCGCAACCTCGCACCGGAGCCCGCCGGTCCGATCCGCAATATTGCCGATATAAAGAGAGAGCTGGCGGCCTATCGGGAAGAAACGGGCGGTGGCCGTGGCGGCTGGCTGCTCGGTGCGAGCTACGACGACTCGCTGCTGGAAGAGAAGCGCGCCGTCACGCGCGACGATCTCGACGATGTCTCGACCGACCAGCCTGTTCTCGTCTACCACGCCTCGCTTCACGTCGTCGTCGTAAATTCCTGTGCGCTCTCGCTCCTCGGCATAAACGCCGACACGCCCGACCCGCAGGGCGGTGTGATCCGGCGCTGGCCCGGTACGCGCGAGCCGAACGGCATTCTGGAAGAGGGAGCGATCACGCTCGCACTGCCGCGCTTGCCGCAGCCATCGGTTGACGAACTCCTCGATCTTCTCGACAAGGTTCAGGACAAATATGCCGCGTGGGGAATTACAACGGCGCAGGACGGCGCCACCCGTCGGCCGGACTATGATCTTCTGACGCTCGCCGCGTCGCGCGACCGCCTCCGGCTCGATATCGTCGCCTATCCCTTCTTCACCCACATGGACGACATCGCCAATGGCGACATCGAGATGGGGCGCGACTACAACGGCCTCAAATTCGGCGGCGTGAAGTTGATGCTGGATGGCTCGCCGCAGGCGAAGACGGCCTGGCTGACGAAACCATACGAGGTCGTGCCGCCCGGCTTTGCGCCGGACTATAGCGGCTATCGCATCGTGGAAGACGAAACCGCCGCGCAACTCGTGGATGATGCCTATGCGCGCGGCTGGCAGGTCTACGCTCATTGCAACGGCGACGCGGCCGCCGACCAGTTTATCGCGGCGATCGGCAAGGCCACGGAGAAATACGGACCCGGTGACAGGAGATCGACCGTCATCCACGCGCAGACGTTGCGGGAAGATCAACTCGACCTCATGCGGCAGCTTGGTGTCATGCCATCCTATTTCGTTTCTCACACCTTTTACTGGGGCGACTGGCACCGCGACTCCGTTCTCGGGCCGGAGCGGGGTGCGCGCATCAGCCCTCTGCGTTCGACGATCGATCGCGGCATGCGCTACACGTTGCACAATGACTCGCCGGTCGTGCCGTCGGATTGCCGCATGTTGCTCTGGACTGCGACAAACCGGAAAACGAGAAGTGGAAAGGTGCTCGGCGAGGAGCAGCGGATTACGGCTCATGAAGCGCTTCGCGGCATTACCATTGACGCCGCTTATCAGCATTTTGAAGACGATACGAAGGGTTCGATAGAGGAGGGCAAGCTCGCGGACTTCGTGATCCTCGGAGAGGATCCGGAAACCATCGGCACGGACACACTCCGTGACCTGTCGATCGTGGAAACGATTAAGCGCGGCGAAACCATCTACCGCGCGTGAAGGTGGCAAGGATATGAGGCTGAAGATACGCCGTATTCCGCTCGACACGCTGCGGGAAAATGTGGCCGTGCTCGCCTCGAACTGCACGGCGCTCAGACCCGAAGCTTTCCAGGCGTTCAAGCGTCTGGAGGTGCAGCACGACGGCCGCTCCATCATCGCGAGCCTCGATATCTGTCATGACCACTCGATGGTTGGGCCTGACGAGATCGGTCTCACGGAGCCCGCTTTCCGCCGCATGGGGCTCGCGGAGGGAGATACGGTCTTCATCTCGCCCGCGCGCAGTCCGCAGAGCCTCGAATATGTGCGGACCAAGATCGGTGGCGAAACGCTGAACCGTCACCAGATCGAGTCGATCATTCAGGACATCGTCGGGTACCGATACTCCGACATGGAAATCGCAGCCTTCCTCGTCGCTTGCGCCGGTTTCCTGTCGACCGACGAACTCCTCCACCTCACTTTCGCAATGGCTGACGCCGGTACCTCGCTCACCTGGGATGCGCCCATTGTCGTCGATAAACACTGCATCGGCGGCATTCCCGGCAACCGCACCTCGATGATTGTGGTGCCGATTGTCGCCGCGCATGGTTTCACCATGCCGAAGACTTCATCGCGCGCGATCACCTCTCCGGCGGGAACTGCCGACACGATGGAAGTCCTTGCGCGCGTCGACCTCACCGTCGACGAGATGAAGGAAGTCGTCGGCGAGTGCAATGCCTGTCTCGTCTGGGGTGGCCATGTGAATTTGTCGCCCGCCGACGACATTCTGATCGGCGTCGAACGCCCGCTCAATCTCGACACGCGCGAGCAGATGGTCGCCTCGATCATGTCGAAAAAGAAGTCGGCGGGTTCCACGCATCTGGTGATCGACCTGCCACTCGGACCGACCGCCAAGGTCCGAGACGCCATGGAAGCGCTGCGTCTGCGCAAGCTCTTCGAGTTTGTCGCCGGCCGCATGAACCTTCACGTTGAAATCGTGGTGACGGACGGTATCCAGCCTGTTGGTCGTGGCGTTGGGCCGGCGCTCGAAGCGCGAGACGTAATGGCCGTGCTTGCCAATGACGCTTCCGCACCCGCCGACCTGCGCGAGAAATCGCTTCAGCTCGCCGCACGGGTTATAGAATGCGACCCGGCCATCAGGGGCGGTGCGGGATACGAGCGCGCGCGACACCTGCTGGAGAGCGGGGCGGCAATGACATCGATGCAGAAGATTATCGATGCTCAGGGGCGCGCATCGTCGGCACCCGATCCCGGACCGCTCACCGCCGATATCCTCGCTCATGCCGATGGCGTGGTGGCCTCCGTCGATTGTCTGCGGATTGCCCAGCTGGCGCGGCTCGCCGGCGCTCCGCTCGATCGGGGCGCGGGAATCGACGTACTGAAGCGCATCGGTGACAAAGTCGAGGCAGGCGAACCTCTCTACCGCATCTATTCGGCGGGCGAGGCGCATTTCAACTTCGCAGTGGAGGAGGCCGAACAGTCGAACGGCTTTGCGCTTGCGAGTGCGGGCATTCCCGCGAAGGCACTTGAATGATGCCTGTCGCGCTTCACTCATTCGAGCATGGTGAGAGCCACGCGCGAGAGCTTGCTTCGAAGCTCGGGCTCGACGTGCACCTGATCGACGTCCACACATTTCCCGATGGCGAGAGCCGCATCGGCATTTCGGGTTCTGCCCGGACGTCTTTGGTCTACTGTCCGCTGGATAGACCGAACACAAGGCTCGTCGATCTGATGCTTGCAGCAGACGCTCTTCGTCGCGCCGGTACACGCCGTCTCGTGCTCGTCGCGCCCTATCTCTGCTACATGCGGCAGGACAAGGCCTTCCATGAAGGCGAGGCGGTCAGCCAGCAGGCCGTGGCGCGCTTTCTCTCGTCGCTCTTCGACCGGGTCGTGACGGTAGACGCGCATCTGCATCGCGTCTCGTCCCTTGCAGAGGTCTTTCCCGACATCGAAGCGGAGAATCTCATTGCCGCCGATACGATCGCGCGCTTCGCTGCCGAACGGGGCATCGGCGAAGACACGCTCATTGCCGGTCCGGACGAGGAGGCTGCTCAATGGGTCGGCCGGCTGGCTGCCGCGCTGGGTGTGCCCGCAATCACAGGCAAGAAAGCGCGGCGTGGCGACCGCGAGGTTGAGATCGTGTTTCCCGACCTGGACCTCGAAGGCAGGTCCGTTCTGATCGCGGACGATATCGTCTCGAGCGGTGGAACGGTCCTGTCGGCCATTGCCGCTATGAAGGCACGTGGCGCGATTTCGGTCCGCGTCGCCATCACACATGCACTTTTCGATACCGATGTGTATGAAAGGATGTTGAATGCCGGCGCCGATGCCGTCTGGTCAACAACGTCGGTGCCTCATCCGACGAATGCGATTTCCCTTGCCGGCCTTCTCGGTGAAGCGCTGCATAACGAAATAGGTGAGTGAGGACCATGTCGATTTCCTTGAGCGTCCACGGCGCAGCGCACACCGTCACCGGCTCCTGCTATCTGTTGCAGGCGGGAAAGGTGCGGTTTCTTGTCGATTGCGGCATGTTTCAGGGGCCGAAGACGCTGAAGGCACTCAACTATTCGGATTTCCCGTTCAGGCCGGAGGAGGTCGATTTCGTTCTCCTGACACATGCTCACATTGACCACTCAGGCTTGATCCCGAAGCTCGTGAAACACGGCTTCTCGGGACCGATCTACGCAACGCACGGCACGATCGATCTTCTCACCTGCATGCTCCCGGATTCGGGGCACATTCAGGAAACGGAAGTCGAGCAGCTCAACAGACGCAACGCGCGGCGTGGCCGTCCGGAAGTGACGCCGATCTACACCGTGGAGGATGCCGAGATTGCGCTGCGCTCCTTCAGCCCGGTTGCCTACGACACGTGGATCGAACCGGGAGAGGGCGTACGCGCACGCCTCTGGAATGCCGGCCACATTCTCGGCTCCTCGTCGATCGAGATTGAGCTGACGACTGGGGTCAAATCACCGCGCTCGATGCGGCTCCTTTTCTCCGGCGATATCGGGCCGGAAGTGACAAGCTTTCATCCCGCCCCGGATTCGCCGCAGAATCTCGACTACATCGTCTGCGAAGCGACATATGGATCGCGCGTGCGGCCGCCGATGACGCTCTCGTCCCGGCGCGATCTGCTTGCTGCGGAGGCAAATGAAGCCCTGAAAGGGAATGGTGTACTCATCGTTCCGTCATTTGCGGTCGAGCGCACCCAGGAACTCTTGTCCGACCTTCTGGCTCTGGTTCACGAACGCCGTATTCCACAGGTGCCGATCTTCCTCGACTCTCCGCTCGCCATCCGGGCCACGGATGTCTTCATCGACCATGCGGACGAGCTGGAGGATGGCGCCGCCTTCCGCCATGCCATGCGTTCTCCGATTCTGCGTACGACCGAATCCGTGCAGGAAAGCATGATGATCGAGCGGATCGATGGCAGCCACATCATCGTCGCCGCCAGCGGCATGTGCGATGCGGGCCGTATTCGCCATCATCTGAAGAACCATCTCTGGCGCGCCAACGCGACGGTGCTCATGGTCGGATTCCAGGCGGAGGGAACGCTTGGGCGTATTCTGCAGAACGGCGCCAAGGCCGTCCGCATACAGGGCGAGGAAGTCAAGGTTCGAGCACGCATCCGAACGCTCGACATCTATTCGGGCCATGCGGATGGACCGGGCCTTGCCCGTTGGGTGGAAGAGCGCGGACCCGTTTCGCGCGGCATCATTCTGGTGCATGGCGAGGAAGATGAAATCGCGGGTTTGCACGAGCGTCTCTCGAACAGAGGCCTCGACGGAGAGCGTATATTCGCCCCCGAACTCGACGCCGTCTTCGATCTTCTCGCCGAAACACCGGCAACGCGTGAGCGGCCGGCGCCGCGGCGCCTGCAGCCGGAGGTCGTCGGTCATCCGGACTGGCATAACGACCTTTCCGGGCTCTGGCTCGACCTTACCGAAATGCTGGACAAGGCCGCGGACGACAAGTCGCGGCGTGTCATCCTGCGTCGGATACGACGCGCACTCGAGAAGGAGCAGGCCTGACGCCATTTTGCCTTTTTCTCGGTCACTCGTCGGTAGCTTTTATCTCCCCGCTTTGGGATGATGATGCCGAGGCCAGAATCCTTCCATGAGTACTCCAGATATGCCTGCTTCCCAACCCCAGAAAAAACAGGATGGACGCCGCCTTCGCAGCGCCGCCAGCCGCCGCCGGATCGTTGAGGCAATGCGCGACCTGGTCCGTGAGGGCACGATTTCTCCGCGCGCGGAGGAGGTTGCCGCGCGCGCCGATGTCGGCCTCAGAAGCGTCTTCCGTCATTTCGACGACATGGAAAGTCTTTATCGGGAGATCGGCGATCTGATCCTGGTCGATGTCGCGCCGATGCTTGAGCTCCCGCCGCCAACGGGCACGGCGGACGAAATTCTCGAGGAGATGATCGATCGCCGCGCAAAGCTCTTCGAGCGGATCATGCCTTTCCGTGTCGCCGCCGACATGAATGCGCATCGCTCACCGTTCCTGGCCGATGATCGCGCGCGTATGAACACGGCGTTCCGCGATATCATGCGCTCCGCGCTTCCGACGGCGGTTCGCAAGGACCGCGTGCTCGTAGATGCACTGGACGCAGTTCTCAGCTTCGATTTCTGGCGTCGCCTTCGCGTCGACCAGCGCCTCTCCATCTCTCAGGCAAGGCGTGTGGTCGAGGTGACGGCTGCGCCTCTTATCGGTGCGAAGCGTTAGCGCCCATTCAGCTTCCGAACAACATTTCGCAGCCCGTCCCGGCGAGAATGTCGTCTACAGCCTTCCGGTCCGCCGGCCCAAGGTTTTCGCGCTTCTCGCGCAGCCATTGCAGGCATTTTCCCTGATATGGGAACGGCTGCTGCACCCATCGCTTGCCGTCGATTTCCGTATCGACCTGCTCCGCACCCTCCATCAGCGATTTGGCGTTGGCCCGAAGAGCCGGCACATAGACGCGGCCGACTTCCTTCAGCAGGCCCCGAATTTCTTCGGGAATGGCATCGCGCTTCATCCATCCGTCTTCCTGCGCATCGAGCCCTGAGAGGTCCTCAATGAGATCGACCCAGGCGAAGACGCGTGGCGCGCGCCTCAAGGTTTCTTCCATCGGCGTCGGGTCGAAATGCGTCAACTGCGTCAATTGTCCATAGGCGCCGAAATCGCTGCCGCCGGGCCGCATCCCCATCAGGAAGGGCTGCACTTCGAGAAGCGCCTTCATCGCGTCGAGATAGCGCAGATAGCTCGCTTCAATGACGGGCGCCGTTGTGTCGTTCGATCCTACGACATAGAGACGGGATATCTGTCGGTCGGCAAATATCTTGCCCATTTTCAGGGCTTCGCCTTCCGGCGCGGAAATGCCGCGCCAGCGGGGCAGGATGGCGGCAGCCCGCTCGATATCGGGCTTGTAGTACCAGCGATAGTGGAACATCGCCTTGGTCAGCCATTCGTCGGCATAGTCTTCGAGCAGATAGTCGAGAAACTCGATCACGGGATCGGAGGGCACGACTTCGCGTCCGGAGAATGC
>JAGUWA010000187.1 GCA_020062605.1 Parvibaculum sp.
AACCAGGGCGCCTCGCTCACCGCCTTCGAACTCGGCCGTCACGGCGTGCCGCACACCATCGTGCCGGACAATGCGGGCGGCCATCTGATGCAGCATGGGCGCGTCGACATGTGCATTGTCGGCACCGACCGCACGACCTCGACCGGCGATGTCGCGAACAAGATCGGCACTTACCTCAAAGCGCTGGCGGCGGAGGCGAACAACGTCCCCTTCTATGTCGCGCTTCCGCATACGACGATCGACTGGACGCTGACGGATGGCGTGCGCGACATCGAGATCGAGGAGCGCTCCCCCCGCGAGGTCACCCACATGACGGGCCGGACCGACAAGGGCGAGGTCGTCACGGTCGAGATTTCCGCGCCCGGCAGCGCCGCCGCGAATTACGGCTTCGACGTCACGCCCGCGCGATATGTCACCGGCCTCATCACGGAGCGGGGCGTCTGCCCGGCGAGCCGCGACGGGCTTCTCTCGCTTTATCCCGAGAGGAAAGACGGATAACGCCGGCGAAGCCGACGCTAAAACAAAATTGTCATCCCGGCGAAAGCCGGGAACCATGGGCCGATCGGCGGATTCCTTGGAAAAATATACGTCATGACCCGGCTTGTCCGGGTCATCCACGTCTTTCCTTGATGTAACCGGCAAAGACGTGGCCCGCATAAAGCGGGCCATGACGAAGAAGGAAGGCAAAAAGCCTACTCCCCCAAAGCCTTCTTCAGCGCCCGCTCGACCTTCGCCGAGCCCGGCGTCGTCGTGCTCGCAAACCAGTCCACCAGCTTCCCGTCGCGGCCGATCACGTATTTGTAGAAGTTCCAGCGCGGCTTCGAGAGCACCCCGCCTTGCGCGCTCAGCCATTTGAACAGGGGATGCGCGCGCGGGCCCGTCACATGCACTTTTTCAGTGAGCGGAAAGTCGACGCCGAAATTGATCTCGCAGAAATTCGCGATCTCCGCCGCGTTGCCTGGCTCCTGACCCGCGAAGTCGTTGGACGGCACGCCGAGCACGACGAGGCCGTCATCGGCGTATTTCCGCCAGATCGCTTCGAGCTCCTTGTATTGCGGGGTGAAGCCGCATTTCGATGCCGTGTTGACGATCAGCAGCGGCCGCCCGGCAAACGCCGAAAGCGGCATCGGCTCGCCCTTCAGGCTCTCGAAGGCGAAGTCGTAGGCGGTCTTTTCCGTCTTGCTCATGGCGCCGTTCCCGTCCGTCGATATCTGGTTCAGTCCCGATGACTCTGGGGAACTGTATAGCGCATCACCCGCCGCGCCCCTCACCCTTCCGCGGGCTTGCGCCCGCTCCCTCCCTCTCCCCGGAGGGGCGAGGGAAAGCGGAGCCGAACCACAATCTCCCTCGCCCCCTCTTGGGGGAGAGGGAAGGGGCCCGCTACCGCGTAGCGGTAGTGGGAAGGGTGAGGGGGACGGCAGAAGAAAAGCATGAAGGCCGACGAGGTGGGTGGGCTTACGCCCCCTCGAACAATTCCAGCGTCCGCTTCAGCGCGAGTTCCGCGGCGTCCTTGTCGTAATTGTTGCGGCGGTCGGAGTTGAAGCCGTGGTCGGCGTCATAGACATAGACCTTCACGTCCGGATGCGCCTTCTCGATCGCGCGCACGTCTTCCAGCGGGATGCCCTTGTCCTTCTCGCCGAAGTGGCAAATGGTCGGGCATTTCGGGCTTTCATCGATGAACTGCTTGATCGCGCCGCCGTAATAACAGGATGCCGCGTCGAGCCCGTTCGCGCGGCAGGCCGCCACCCAGGCCACCGTGCCGCCATAGCAATAGCCGGTGATGAAGACCTTCCCGCAGCCGTCGGCCTTGAGCTTGTCGATGCACATCTGCGCGTCGAGTACGGTGTTTTCGTAAGTGTTGTCGGCGCGCAGCTTCAGCGACTCCTGAATGTCTTCCTGGGAGTAGGTCGCCTGGAAGTCCTTCACCTGCCGGTCGTAGAGCTGCGGTGCAAGCACGTCATAGCCGCGTTCGGCATAGCCGTCGCAGAGATCCTTGATATGCGCGGTGACGCCGAAGATTTCCATGATCAGCACAAGGCCGCCTTTACGGGTGCCTTCCGCCCTGGCGTGGTAGCAGAGGATGTCGGCGCCGTCGCCGCTCTTCAGCGTGATTTCCTTGCCCTTGCGTGCCATCCCGTTCCTCCTCCTTGTCTACGCGCCCCGCGGGTGCCTCCGCTGGATCAGCCCCTGGCCGATGAAGCTCAGCACCGTCTCGCCATTCTGGTTCACGCCGGTATTGCGGCTCCTCACGATGCCCCAGCCCGGCCTTGTCCGCATGTCGATTTTTTCGATCACTTCCGAAGAATAGCTGATCGTATCGCCCGCGCGTACCGGGGTTGGCCATTTCATGTCGAGAAAGCCGGGGGAGGGGCCACCTGCCGGCGGTTTGCCGCCATCGGCGTCGAGCGGTTCGTCGCGGCCCTGCCGTGCGGCGATCATGAGCTTCATCCATGTTGCCGACGTATGCCAGCCGCTTGCCGTCAACGTGCCGAAGGGGCCGTGTTTCGCCGCTTCCGGGTCGATATGGAAATATTGCGGATCGTATTTCTTCGCGAAGGCGACGATCTCTTCCGCCGTGAAGGTGTGGCTGCCCAGTTCCAGGCGGCTGCCGATCTCGATGTCTTCGAACCAGGGCATGTTCAGGCCTCCGCCTCCGCGCCGGGGTGGCGGCGGCCATACATGGCCCAGCCTTCCATGGTCATCACGACCTCGTCCTTCTGGTTCAGCATTTCGGTGCGGAACTTCGTGAGGCCCATTTCCGGGCGGCTCTTCGAGGCGCGGCGCTCGATGCATGTCCTCCGTAGACGGAGCACATCGTCCACATAGACGGGCTTCTTCCAGCGTACATCGTCGACGCCCGGCGCGCCCAGCGAAGCGCTTTCGAGAATGTAGCCGTCGCACATCATGCGCATCGCCATGGCGCAGGAGTGCCAGCCGCTCGCACAGAGCCCGCCAAGGATCGACTGCTTCGCCGCCTCCTCGTCGAGGTGAAAGGGCTGCGGGTCGAACTCGCTCGCGAATTCGAGGATTTCTTCCTTCGTCACGTGCTTGCGGCCGAATTCGACCGTTTCGCCGACGGGGAAATCTTCC
>JAGUWA010000286.1 GCA_020062605.1 Parvibaculum sp.
ACGTCGATCTCGCTGTCGGGCAGCGCCTTCTTCGGCGCCGGGCGCGCGGCGACCTCGATGGGGCCCGCCTCCGTCGCGAAGCGGTCGATCAGCGCGTCGAAGGCATCGCAATCCGATCCTTCTGTCTGGTAGATCTTGTGGATCGCCGTACCATGCGCGTCGAAGAATTGCAGGCTGCGGCGCAGGCTTCCGTCCTGCATGGTCTCGGTGATGGCGAAGCCGAACTTCCACTGCGTGAAGAAGATGCGCAGGTCGATGTCCTCGCCGACGATGAGGCCGACATGCGCGCCGCCTTCAAGCGCGCCATAGACGCCCTTGCGCTCATGGACGACGGATGCGTTGCGCGTCAGCGCCATGACGCGGCCAAGCGCGCCGACGGCGCCGACGATCTGCGTCCATTCCGGGCGAAGCCGCGTGGCAATGGAATTCTCGTTACCAAGCGCGACGAGCTCGGCTTCCGAGATGCCGAGCTTCTCGGCGAGATTGCGCGCCCGGAGATTGGGCTCCGCGGCGAGAACGGCTGCGCGGCGTTCGATGAGGGATTGGGTGGATGAGGTGACAGACACGATGCTTCCTTTCATCTGCCGTTGTTAGCGGGCGCCCCGATCATCTGGAGCCGGTGAGAACGAACTCGACGGGCATTTCGACGAAGGCGATGACGGGCCGCCCGTTGCGGATCTCCGGCTCGAAGCGCCATTTGCGGGCGGCCATGAGCGCGGCGTGATCGAGCAGCGCATAGCCCGAGCTCGCGAGCACGGCGACGTCCATCGGATCGCCCCTGTGATCGAGCTTGATGCGGACCTTGACGATGCCTTCCTGATTGAGGGAACGGGCACGATCGGGATAGCGCGGCGGGCGCGGCCTGTCGCGATAGCGCGGATTGAGAACGAGAATTTCATCCGTCGACTGACCGTTTGTCTCCTTGAGGCCCTTCGGGGCGCCTTGCCCGGTGCCCGTGGCGAGGGTTGGCGCAAGAGATGCCGTCTGCTGTGGCGCGGCTGGCTTCACGAGGGCCGCACGCGCCTCGGGGCGCGGTTCGGGCCTGGCTTCGAATGCCACTTCCGGCTTCACCGGAATGGCGGGCGCGACGATGGGTTCGGGTTCGATTTGCGGCTGCGGCTCCGGCGCGGCCCGCATTTCCTGCGGGACTTGCGGCGCGGCGGGAGCGGGAGACGGATTGGAAAGTTCGATAAAGGTGACGGAAAACCCGTCCGGGAGACCGCGCGGCGCGGACGCGCCTTGCGCGTGCCACCAGGCGAAGAGGCCCGCAAAGACGGTGGCGTGAAGAAGAAGAGAGACCGCCACCGGCTTGCCGAGGACGCGATGGTTCCAGGCGGGAGCGGAGGAACGGTCGCTCATGCCTTTCATCATCGGCTGGCTTGCGGTGGCGGTCAGGCTCATCGGATCGGGCTCCTCAGAACTTGCCCATTAGAACTTGATGGTCGCGTTGACGCCGAAGTTCCGGCCCGGCTGCGCATAGCGGCCGACGATGGCACTGCCGGCCGCGAGGCCGGAGACATCCTGCGAGTTGTAATATTCCTCGTCGAAGATGTTGAAGATGCCGGCGTTCAGCGTGAAGCGCTCCGACATTTCGTAATAGGCCATGAAGTCGACCACCGTGTAGGACGGCGCTTCGAAGTTGCCGGCGGTGACGCGATCGTGACGCCAGGCATGGGTCGCGACGAGCTGCGAGCCCCAGACATCGCCTTCATAGGCGAGACCGGCGACCGCCTTCACCGGATCGACGGAGTCGATGGGCGCGCCGGTATCGTCGTCCTCGCCATGCGCATAGGCGACGCTGCCCCTGAGCGCCCATTCCGGCAGGAAGCGGTATTCGCCCCTGGCTTCCGCGCCATAGATCGTGACTTCCGACAGGTTCTGATACTGGAACTGCATCAGACCGCCGCCGGAGAAGCCGACGAACACGGTGTCGATGAAGTCTTCATACGTGTTGTAGAAGCCCGACAGCGAGAAGCTCGAGCCATCGGCATAACCGCCGCGCAGACCCGCCTCGAAGCCGTCAGACGTTTCGGGCTTCAGGTTGGCGTTCGGCAGGATTTCGTAGCCGTAACCCGGATTGGAGAAGGCGAAGTTCGCGTTGTCGTAGGGCGGCGCGCGGAAGCCATGCGCGTACTGGCCGAACAGCGTGTACTCGTCCGTCACGTCGAAGGTGAGGCCGAGCTTCGGCGAGACCTCCGTCTCTTCCTGATCGTGAACGGGGATCGAGCCCGCCGTCGAGTTGAGGAAGAGCTGGTCCACCTCCGGATGCAGCTTGAAGTAGTCGAAGCGCACCGCCGGTATGACGCCGAGCCGCCCGATATCGATGCTGTCCTGAACGTAGAGACCGGCCTTGATGGTCTTCGTGTCCGGGAAGTTCTTGTTCGGGAAGGTTTCGTCGTTGAACGGGAAGTAGGACGAGGTGGTGTTCGTCGTGAGGTTCGTTTCCGAGCGGTGGCGCGGACGCGAGGTTTCGGTGTAGTCGACCGTGCCGCCGTAAGTGAAGTTGTGCGAGATGCCCGCCCAGTCGCGCGAGAGGCCGAACTGCAGGTCGGCGCCGAAAATATCCTGTTCGAATTCGAAATCCGACACGCGGTAGTAGTTGGTGAGACCGTCGGTGAGCGTCTGCGTCGTGTGCTCGGTGCGGTCGACACGCGTGTAGAAGGCCTTCGCTTCGAGATTATCGGCGATGGCGAAGGGCGTGTTGTGCGAATAGGCGGCGCTGACAAGCGTGCGCTGCGTGTCGTCCTCCGCCTGGGAGCCGGTGACGGTCGAGAAGAAGAAGGGCGAGGTCGAGGGCACCGCGCCGCCGACATCGGTGAGCAGGTCGATGTCGGCTTCGTTCTCGTCGTGCTGGGCGGTGAATTTCAGCGAGTTGCCCCAGAGACCATTGAAGACGAGTTTGCCGAGGAAGGAGTTCGACGAATAGTCCTGCGGGTTGTAGAGCGCGTTCGAATTCGGCTCGGTCTCGTGGCCGTCGCGGCGCGTGTAGATGCCGAGCATCTCGACATTGCCCGCGCGCTTCACGCCGGTGAGCGATTCCGTGAAGCTTTCGCCGGCGCTGTCATAACCGCCCTTGATGCTGGCGTACCAGTCCTTGTCGAGACCTTCGAGATAGTCCGCCGGGTCCTTGGTGACATAGGCGACGGTGCCGCCGATGCCGTCCGAACCGTAAAGCGCCGATGAGGGACCGCGGATGATTTCCACGCGCTTCATGCTGTCGAGGTCGACATAGTCGCGCGTGTAGCTGCCCGCCGACGTCGAGGTAATCGGCGCATCGGGCACCGGCAGGCCGTCCACGAGGACGAGCACGCGGTTGCCGCCGATGCCGCGGATGATGAAGTTGCCGGATCCCGCGCGGCTGGACGAGTCGCCCACCGAGACGCCGGGCTCGTAGCGGACGATGTCTTCCATCGAGTTCGCGTTGCGGCGCTCGAGTTCTTCCGCCGTGATGACGGAGACCGTGCCCGCGACGTCCTTGATCGCGGTCGGGCTGCGCGTGGCCGTGGAGGTCACGGCGTCGAGCTGCGTCGCCTTCGGAGTCTGTTCGGTGTTTTCTTCGACGGTTGCCGATGTGCCGGCTTCCTGCGCGGCGGCGCTGGAGATCGCGGCGAGGGAGACCGTCGCGAGAAGGAGGGAGAATAGGGACCGCGGTCCCGTGTTCTTTGTCATTGCCAGTTCCAGTTATGCGAGAGGAAGCATTCCTGGCTGGCTCCCCGCGAGGCGGGTCTGGCTGGCTCGGTATCTTCGGTTAAATGCATCCCGGCTTGCGGCCGGTTCTCCTCACTTGATCAGGATCAGCTTGTTGCTGCTGGTGAGCCGGAGCCGGTAGTGCTCGGCCCCGTGGCGAATGACGATTTCACGCCCCCCCGCGAACAGGTCGGCGCTGTCGATGGCAGGGGTCGCCCCCTCCCGCGTCACGCGGATCGTCCTGTCCGTGGCGGTCATGTCCATAAGTCGTCCACAGGTCTTCCGCCCCCAACCCCGTCAGCCCGTCGGATGAGCCGATCAATGAGAATGACTCGCAGTAGCATGAGCAACCGGCGCACGCAACCGCTATTTTTCCATATAAAAAGTAAGGGCTTTTGCGCGTAACATTTCTGTCAGAGGGGCGAACCCGGCACGAGGGTCGTGGGCGGCGCTGTCCGGCGCCGCCTCAGACCGGGGTCAGGCCGTCTGTAGGCCGGCCTTTTCGAAATTCGCTTCCGCGAATTCCCAGTTCACGAGGTGGTCGAGAAAGGCGTCGACATAGTCCGGCCGCCGGTTCTGGTAGTCGAGGTAGTAGGTGTGTTCCCAGACATCGGTGGTGAGGAGGGGAACGTCCTTCCCGTCCGCGATCGGCGTCTCGGCGTTCGGCGTGCCATAGACCTTGAGCTTGCCGTCGTCGCCGATCACGAGCCAGCAATAGCCCGAGCCGAACTGGCCGGTGGCGGCCTGCTTGAAGGCTTCCCTGAACTTGTCGAAGCTGCCGAAATCCTGCGCGAGCCTGTCGGCGAGCGCGCCCGACGGCTTGCCGCCGCCCTTCGGCGCCATGGAGCGCCAGTAGAAGTCGTGGTTCCAGACCTGCGCGGCGTTGTTGAAGAGCCCCTTCTTCGATGCATCGCCCGCGAGTTTGCGGATCAGCGGCACAAGCTCGAGGCCGGCAAGGTCCGTTCCCTCGATCATCGAGTTCGCCTTGTCGACATATCCCTTGTGATGCTTGCCGTAATGGAACGACAGCGTCTCCGCCGAAATGTGGGGTTCGAGAGCGTTCTGTCCATAAGGAAGGGGAGGGAGTTCCAGCATGACGTCGTTTCCTTTTCCGTGAGTCCCGCCTCCCCTCGTCACTTTGCCCGGCAGCCCTCCGGTTTCAAGGCCTGTGTCAGGCCTTTCTGGAATAAGAGGTGGAAAAATACGAGGAAAAGCGGGGGGAACCCTCGCCTTGCAACGCATCGACGCGATCCCCACATATTTTTTCGAAGCGGTGCCGCCTGGCGGGCCGCAAATGGCAAAGTCGCTTGGATGCGGGACTTTGGGATATGACACGCGTGATGCAGTTCAACAGCCCCTTTCTGCTGGGCTTCGATGCGCTGGAGCGGATGCTCGAAAGAGCCGCGAAGGCCTCCGACGGTTATCCGCCCTACAATGTCGAGCAATTGCCGACGGCCGAGGGCGAGGCGCTGCGGATCACGCTGGCCGTCGCCGGTTTCTCCCGTGAAGAGCTGTCCGTCACGGTCGAGGAAAACCAGCTCGTCATTCGCGGCCGGCAGCTCGAAGAGGAAGAGCGCACCTATCTTCACCGCGGCATCGCCGCACGCCAGTTCCAGCGCTCTTTCGTGCTGGCCGACGGCATCGAGGTGAAGGGCGCGCGCCTTGAGAACGGTCTCTTGATGATCGATCTCGAAAAGCCGGAACCCGCGCGCACGCTGTGCACGATCGAGATTGCGGAAGACGAGCCCGCAACTCCCGCACGCCGCGTCACGCGCGATGCGGCCCGCTCCCCGGCGACCGAGTGAGCCCTTCGCTTCCTTGAGCAAGGAAGGGCTGGAAAGGAGAAGAACAATGCAGAACGAATCCGATTTCGATGCCGCAGGCGACGAAACGACCGGCTGGGGCGTGAGCGATTTCCGCAAGCTGACGCCGGAAATGTTCGCACAGGCAGGCATGCCGAACATCGTCTATGTGCGCGAGATACTCGCTGGCGAACTGGCGGGTGAACTCGGCTCCGAACTCGACGTTCCGGCCGACACGCGTCTCTACTCTGTGCACGCCGCAAACGGCCAGCGCATGGCCGTGCTCGACAATCGCGACGCCGCTTTTGCGGGCGCACGCCAGTACGATCTCGAGCCGCAAAGCGTGCACTGAACGCACAACCCGATAATGGCAAAGCCCCGCGCTTGCGAAAGCGCGGGGCTTTTTGTTTTACGTATTGCGTGAAGTCTCGGGAATATTCAGGAAGTAGCGCGTGTGCCGGAGTTCGCCGCTGCGCAGGAGCGCGCCCTTCGTCGTCAGGTCTCGTAAATCTCTGGTGGCCGTTGCACGCGATGTCCGTGCGATGGCGATATAATTCTCGGCACTCAATCCGCCCGTGAAGCCGTCGGGCCCCTCGCGGAACATGCGCGCGAGCACCTTGTCCTGCCTCTCGTTCAGCATGCCCCGGAAGCGGTCGTAGAATTTCGTCTTTCCAATGAGGAATTCGATCTGGCGACGCGTCTCTTCCTGTGCTGCGAGGACGATGTCCGCGAAATAGATCAGCCAATCCGTAATCTCATTACTGCGATTGGCGCGAGCGAGGGCGTCGTAGTAGTCGTTGCGCCTGCGTTCGATCGTACGCGCGAGCGCGATGAGTGCCGGTGCGCCCTGCGACTGTGCGAGAGATTTTTGCGAGACCGCCCGGCCGACGCGGCCATTGCCGTCCTCGAAGGGGTGGATGGACTCGAAGTAGAGATGCGCGGCGCCCGCGCGTGCAAGCGAGGACAGAGGGGTTCCGCTGTCCGGGCCGGTGCCGTTGAACCAGGCGATGAAGCGCTTCATCTCGGCCGGGACTTTCGCCGAGGGCGGAGCCTCGAAATGCACCTTCTGTTTGTGAAGGGGGCCGGAGACGATCTGCATGGCGTCTTCATGCGTCCGGAAGGCACCGATATCGTGAAGGTCGGCTCGTCCCTGCATTAGCATGGCGTGCCACGCACAAAGCATGTCGCCGGACAGGGGCGTCTCCCATGAGCGATAAAGGCCGACCATCATTTCGGCGATGCCCCGCTCTGCGGGGGCGGCCTTCCGAGCGGCGGCGGCGAGGCCGAGCTGCTTGCGGATGGAAGACTGGACGTTGTCGCGATTGAGGTGTTCGCCCTCGATTTCGGAGGTCTTGAGCGCTTCGGTGCTCATGAGTTCGACCGTCAGCAGCTCGCGGTCCCCGTCGCTCAGATGAATGAAGGCACCAAGCAGCAGGCCCGAATTGCGAAGAAAACGGGTTTCCCGGGCCTCGAGGGCCTGTTGGTTCCACGAAAAATCCGGCCAGTCCGGTTGCTGCCAGTTCCAGGTCATGAGCTATAGAAACCTCTTTCTATAACTCACAATATACAGATTTATGAGTTATAGGAACCTTTCCTATAACTCATGCCGGCAGCTCAAACCGGAAAATCACGCTGGCGCGGCCGCTAGACCGTTTTCCAGGCAGGTGGAAACACCTGCCGGTTCGGAAAACGGTCCAGACTATAAGCGACGAGCAGATTTTCACGATGAGACGGGATCGCAA
>JAGUWA010000020.1 GCA_020062605.1 Parvibaculum sp.
ACGGCGCCGGCCAGCGTGCCGATACCCTGTTTCGGGCCGCCGCTATAGCCGTAAGGATCGCCGGTCTGGCAGCCGGCAAGCGCCACGGCAAGGGCGCCAACAAGAAGTGTGCTTTTGATCTTCATGACACGTACCCCAATTTCCGATTGGTTGATCCGATGGTCATGAAGATAGAAGGCCGCTCTTGAGCGGGTGCTGAATGCGCCGTTCATGTGGCGTTCAGCTTGAGCGCCTCTCGGCCTCGCTTTTCAGGCTGCGGCGGAGGGCAAATAGAGGTCGGCGCGAAGGCCGCCGAGCGCCGAGGTCTCGAATTTCAGTTCGCCGCCGTAGAGTTCGGCGATCTCCGTCACGATGGAAAGGCCGAGGCCGGAGCCGGGCTTCGTCTCGTCGAGGCGTGCACCGCGCTTCAGCACCGCATTGCGTGCGCCTTCGGGAAGGCCGGGTCCGTCATCCTCGACACGCAGGCAAAGGAACGGCCGCGCCTTTCGCATCGCCGCGTCGGGGATCACGGTCATGCGCACCCGTGCTTTCGCCCACTTGCACGCATTGTCGAGCAGGTTTCCCGCCACCTCCTCAAGATCCTGCGCCTCACCGCGGAAGCCGGCCTCGTCCGGGCAATCGAGCTCGATGGAGATGCCCTGGTCCTCGTATATCCGCTCGAGCGCCAATACGATCCGTTCGAGTACCGGCTCTACCGGCGTGTGCGCGCCCAGGACATTCGCGGAGGCGGCCATGCGTGCCCGGGCAAGGTGGTGGTCGATCTGTTCGCGCATCTGCCGAGCCATGCGGTCCACGGTCTCACCGAAAGGACCGTCATGCATGCGCGCCTCGTTCGTCAGCACGCTGAGCGGCGTCTTCAGCGCATGTGCAAGGTTTCCGACATGCGTTCGTGCCCGTTCGAGCACCTCGCGGTTACCTTCCAGAAGTCCGTTCAACTCCTCGGCAAGCGGCTCTATTTCCGCCGGGAACTCACCGTCGAGCCTGGTGGCGCGTCCGGAGCGTATCTGCGCGAGCGAGGAGCGCACACGCTCGAGCGGGCGCAGGCCGAAACGGACCTGGATCAGCAGCGCGACGAGGAGCCCCGCCCCCATCGCCGCCATGGCGATGAAAACCCAGGTGTTGAAGCCCTGTATTTCCTCGTTCATCTCGGAACGGTCGCCTGCCACGGCGAAGGAGACAGGCACATCGTAATCCGGCAGCGTCACGCGGCGTTCGGCGACGCGCAGCTTCTGCGATTCCGGGCCCAGCGTATCGAAGACGGCGAGCCCGTTCTCGCTGCGTTTCGCTCTTTCGAGCGGCGCGAGATCGAGCGATTGATCGAAAAGCGAGCGCGAGCGTTGCGCCGGGCGGGCGGCAACCGGCCATATCTGCCAGTACCAGCCGGAATAGGCGAGGTCGAAGCGCGTCTCGGAGAGTGCCCGGGTGCGGGTGAGGTTGCCCTCCTCATTCACTTCCGTGGTTGCAATCAGGCTGTCGAGCAGCACGTCGAGCCGGGCGTCGAAGCTGCGCTCCACGGAATTCCGGAAGATGGCCGAAAGCGTCAATCCGCCCGCGACGAGGGCGATGCCGCTCCAGAGCGCGGCACCGGCGATGAGCCTGAAGGCGAGGCTGTCAGACCGCATCTTCGGGCGCCGCCAGCCGGTAGCCGAGTCCGCGCACGGTCTCGATCACATCCTTGCCGAGCTTGCGGCGGAGACGGCCGACAAAAACCTCGATCGTGTTGCTGTCGCGGTCGAAGTCCTGATCGTAGAGATGTTCGACGAGTTCCGTGCGCGAGATGACGCGGCCCTGATGATGCATCAGATAGGCCAGCAGACGATATTCGAGCGAGGTGAGTTTGATCGCGCGGCCGTTCACCGTGACGCGCGAGCTTCGCGTGTCGACGCGAACCGGGCCGCATTCGAGTTCGCTCGATGCGTGGCCGGTCGCCCGGCGGAGCAGTGCGCGCAGCCGCGCCAGCACTTCCTCCATATAGAAGGGCTTCGCCACATAATCGTCCGCGCCGGCGTCGAAGCCCGCCACCTTGTCGCTCCAGCGGTCGCGTGCGGTGAGGATGAGCACGGGCATGGTGCGCCCGTCGCGACGCCATTTTTCGAGCACGGTCACGCCGTCCATCTCCGGCAGGCCGAGATCGAGGATCACCGCGTCGTAAGGTTCGGTGTCGCCGAGGAAATGTCCTTCCTCGCCGTCCTTCGCGCTGTCCACCACATAGCCTGCTTCTCCCAGCGCGGCGACGAGCTGGCGGTTGAGATCGGGATCGTCTTCGACAACCAGGAGCCGCATGTTCTTCTCCGTCCAAGGCTTCTCCGGCGCCTATCTCGCGCCCATGACGCGGCCCGATACCGCGTCGACCGCAACCACCACGACCCGGTTGTCCGGTGTCCTGATCTTCACATGGTACGTCTGCCCGCCGAAGCTCATGTCGAGAAACTTGCCGGGGTAGCGCGAAAGCGCGGCCTGCTTTGCCTGGCCGGGCGAGATCACCCTGCCCGACCGCACGGCGTCGCGCGCATTGTCCTGCT
>JAGUWA010000080.1 GCA_020062605.1 Parvibaculum sp.
CAGGTGTCGGCGCCAAGGTGGCCGCTCGCATCGCTGCCGAACTGAAGGACAAGGCGCCGGAAGGTGCCTCGCTTGCCGTCGTGCTGGAGACGCCGGTCAACGGGACAGCCGTGCCGTCGGCGGCGCCGATGCGCGATGCGGTCTCCGCGCTCGTCAATCTCGGTTATCCGCAAGCGCAAGCCTTGGGAGCGATTGCCTCGGCTGCGAAGACGCTTGATGAGGCGGCAACCGCCGAGCAGCTCATCCGGCAGGGTCTCAAGGAGCTTGCGCGATGACGGACAGGTTGATCGGCGCGGCAAAGCGCGAAGAAGACGAGTTGGAGCGCACGCTCCGGCCGCAGCTTCTTTCCGATTTCACAGGCCAGGCGCGCGCGAGAGAAAATCTCGCCGTTTTCATCGAGGCGGCGCGCCAGCGCGGCGAGGCGCTCGACCATGTGCTCTTCGCCGGCCCGCCCGGCCTTGGCAAAACGACGCTCGCGCAGATCGTGGCGCGCGAACTCGGTGTGAATTTCCGTTCGACGTCGGGACCCGTGATTTCAAAGGCGGGCGACCTTGCCGCGCTGCTCACCAATCTCGAGCCGCGCGATGTGCTCTTCATCGACGAAATCCATCGTCTTTCGCCGGCGGTCGAGGAAATCCTCTATCCGGCGATGGAAGACTTCCAGCTCGACCTCATCATCGGGGAAGGACCGGGTGCGCGTTCCGTGCGCATCGAGCTCGCACCTTTCACGCTTGTGGGAGCGACGACACGTACGGGGCTTCTCACGACGCCCTTGCGTGACCGTTTCGGTATTCCGGTGCGGCTCAACTTCTATGAGATCGCCGAGCTTGAGAGCATCGTCCGGCGCGGTGCCCGAGTACTCGGTATCTCGATGACCGCGGACGGCGCGCGCGAGATTGCGCGCCGCGCCCGCGGCACACCACGTGTCGCCGGACGGTTGCTTCGCCGTGTACGGGACTTTGCGGCTGTGGAGGGCGTAGCGTCCATAGATGCGAAGGCAGCGGACAAGGCTTTGCAGCGGCTCGAGGTCGACGAACTCGGGCTCGACGCGCTCGACCATCGCTATCTGCGCTGCATCGCAATCAGTTTTTCCGGCGGGCCGGTTGGCGTCGAGACGATTGCCGCATCGCTGTCCGAACCACGCGATGCGATCGAGGAAATCATCGAGCCCTATCTGATCCAGCAGGGACTGGTGAACCGGACGCCTCGAGGACGGGTTCTCACCGCCGCGGCCTTTACTCATATCGGCGTGTCGCCGACCGCCGCAGCGGTGGCAAACCAGACCACGCTTTTCGGCGGAGAGGAAGAAGACGAGGCATGAGCGAGTGGCCAGACCTTTCCGGCCGAATCGAAGGCCAGGTCCACAAGCTGCCCATCCGCGTCTATTACGAGGACACGGATTTTTCCGGCATCGTCTATCACGCGAATTATCTGCGTTTTGCCGAGCGCGGCCGCTCCGACTTCCTGCGCCTTGCGGGCATTCACCATACCGATCTCTTCGGCACTGACGACCCCGTGGCCTTCGCCATTCATCGGATGGAAATGGATTTCATTCAGCCTGCCCGGATCGATGACCGGCTTGAGGTCCATACCGTCTATGTGCGGGCGAGCGGGGCCCGGATCGAGGCGGAGCAGTCGATCTGGCGTCTCGACCGGGAGGGGCGGCCTGCAGACGAACTCTGGCGGGCAAAGGTCTTCGCGGCGGTCATCGATGTTCAGGGCCGTCCGCGCCGTCTGCCGATACCGGTGAAGGACGCGCTGTCACCCTATGTGACCGGATCCTTGAGCTGAAAGGGAGGCGAGGGCCGGCCTGTGACCGGCCCGCAACATTTGCCTGCTAACCTCTTGAGTACACGACTCGAATCCCGTCAGACGCCACGGTAATGACATAATTGAAAGACTAACTTCAGCCGCAATTTGGGGGCACACATACATAAGTGGGGCGCAACGGGCACAGCCCGACTGCGTGAGCTGCGTCTGTCATGTGCCGTTCCCTGCATTGAGCTCGAGAGCACGGAGAGGCACCGAATGGATCCCGTCACCACCACTCAGGTGATTACCGAAACTGCGGCCGTGGATTCGGTCCCGTTGGACTTTTCCATCTGGGGCCTGTTCCTGCGGGCCGACATCGTCGTCAAGCTCGTGATGATGGGGCTCTTCTTCGCCTCCGTCTGGTCCTGGGCGATCATCTTCGACAAATGGTGGCGCTTCGCGCGTGTCGAACGCCGCGCAGACCAGTTTGAGCGCATCTTCTGGTCGGGCCGCTCGCTGGACGATCTTTACCAGGAGATGGGGCACCGCCCGCAGCATCCGCTTTCCGCCCTCTTCATCGCTGCCATGCGCGAATGGCGCCGCTCGCAGGACGTCGTGACGAGTTCCTTCGTCGGGCTCAAGGAGCGCGTCGACAAGGTCATGCAGGTGACGATCAGCCGCGAGATGATGGCGCTCGAGAGCCGCCTTCTTTTCCTCGCCACGGTCGGTTCCGTCGCGCCTTTCGTCGGCCTGTTCGGCACGGTCTGGGGTATCATGAACTCGTTCCAGTCGATTGCGATCAGCCGCGACACGAACCTTGCGGTCGTGGCGCCCGGCATTGCCGAGGCGCTTTTTGCGACCGCGCTCGGTCTCGTCGCCGCCATCCCGGCGGTCGTCGCCTATAACCGCTTCTCCAACCAGACGTCGCGCATCGGCGCGCGGATGGAGAGCTTCGCCGACGAGTTCTCCGCGATCCTGTCGCGCCAGCTCGACGAACGGGGCTGAACCATGGCGATGTCGGTCGGTAAGAAGGGATCGGGCCGCGGGCGCTATTCGCGCCAGCCCATGGCGGAGATCAACGTGACGCCGGTCGTCGACGTGATGCTGGTGCTGCTCATCGTCTTCATGGTTGCCGCGCCGCTTCTCACTGTCGGCGTGCCGGTCGACCTGCCGAAGACGCAGGCCGCACCGCTTTCCGGAGATACCGAGCCGCTGACCATCACGATCAACGGCAAGGGCGAAATCTTTGTGCAGGAAACGCTGACCGAGCCGGACGCGCTTGTGCCGCAACTCACGGCGATTGCGGAAAACGGCTACGAGCAGCGCATCTTCGTGCGCGCGGACAACTCGATCAATTACGGCGCGGTGATGGACGTGATGGGCCGGCTCAGCGCCGCCGGCTTCTCCAAGGTCGGTCTCGTGACCGAGACAGAAACGTCGCCGGCAAAGAAGCCGGGTGCAAACTAAGCGGCGAGAATGCGGAATTCGGTTCTCCTTTCGGCCGCGGCGCATGTAGTGATCATGGCGCTTGCGCTTGTGGCGTTTCCCTCACCCGAGGAACTTCCCTCGGTGCCGACGCGCGCCTTGCCGGTCGAACTCGTGACGATCGACCAGGTGACAAACCTGAAGAGCACGAAGAAGGTCGAGAAGCCGAAGCCGGTCGAGAAGCCCGAACCGCCGAAGCCGGAAGAGCAGGAAAAGCCGAAGAACGAGCCGAAGCCGGAACCGAAGCCAACGCCCCCGCCGCCGGAGGAGAAGGTGGAGCCCATTCCGGACAAGCAGGCCGAGAAGAGGGAAGAGAAGCCGAAGCCGGTCGAGAAAAAGGCCGAGAAAAAGCCGACGCCGCCCAAGAAGGAGCCGGAAAAGAAGAAATCCTTCGATCCGAACCAGATAGCGGCGCTGCTCGACAAGTCGCCGGACAAGGCGCCCAAGTCCACGCCGATCGAGTCGACGGAGGATTTCGAGGCGCCGGCGACGGACGATCCTTTTGCAGCGATGACCATGAGCGAGATCGATGCCGTCAAACAAAGGGTGCAGAGCTGCTGGAACATCCGTGACTTCGCGGGCAGTGCCGATGCGGACAAGCTCACGGCGACCGTCAAGTTCTCGCTCAATCAGGACGGATCGCTCTCGGGAATTCCCACGATTGCAAGGACGAGCGGTGGATCGCTGTCGCGGCTCTTTGGGGAGCGCGCTGTCCAGGCCGTTCAAAAATGCGCGCCTTACGATTTTTTGCCGACGGACAAGTTCACGAGCTGGCGCGATATGAGGCTCAACTTCAGCATGTCCGAAATGATGTGAGCGTACAGAGCGGTCCCAAAAGGCAGGAGAAGCCGAAATGCCTGATTTTCGCAGTGTGATGGTCGTTCTACGAGGAAAGATGCGGGCGCGGCCCGTCGCCATCCTCGCGGCAACGCTTGCCTTTGTCCTCGCGTCTCTGCCGGCGCGCGCCGAGTTGCAGATCGATATCGGACGCGGCACCGTCGATCCGCTGCCCATCGCGATCACCGATTTCGTCGGCGGCGAAGGGCAGGAGGCGAAGGTCGGCGCCGATATATCCTCCGTCATCACCAACAATCTCGAGCGCTCCGGGCTGTTCCGTCCGCTGCCGAAGGCATCCTTCATCGAGAGGATTTCCGACATCAACGTGCAACCGCGCTTCGGCGATTGGCGCGTCATCAATTCGCAGGCACTCGTGACGGGGCAGACGCGGCTCGAATCCGACGGCAGACTTCGCGTCGAGTTCCGCCTGTGGGACGTGCTTGGCGAACAGCAGATGACGGGGCTTCAATTCTTCACGACGCCGGACAACTGGCGCCGCGTCGCGCATCTCATTTCCGATGCGATCTACAAGCGGCTGACCGGCGAGGAAGGCTACTTCGACACGCGCGTCGTCTATGTGTCCGAGACGGGTCCGAAGAATGCGCGCGTGAAACGCCTCGCGATCATGGACCAGGATGGGCACAATCCGCGCATGCTCACCAATGGCAGCGATCTCGTGCTGACGCCGCGTTTCAGCCCGAATTCGCAGGAGATCACCTATCTCGCCTACCGTAACAATCGCCCGCGCGTCTATGTGCTCGACATCGAGACCGGACAGCAGGAAGTGGTCGGCGAGTTTCCGGGCATGACCTTCGCGCCGCGCTTCTCGCCG
>JAGUWA010000008.1 GCA_020062605.1 Parvibaculum sp.
AGGCTGCGCGCGAAAGGCCGCGCACGCGTGCTCGCGCATCTCGAAGAAGGGCTCGGCGCGACGCGGCCCGTGCTCATGGAGACGGCGACGCTCGGGCGCACGCATCAATTCACGCCGGTGCGCGTGGCGGAGGAAGCGCGCGCTGGCGACATCCTCGCGCTGCGTCTTGCCGCGCATGACGGTCAGAGTTTCGAAGGTTTGAGGGCGGCGTGAGCAAGAGCGAAACGAACGGCGAGACGGTCGAGAAGAAATCGCTCTTCCGCCGCATGAAGGAAGGGCTGACCCGCTCGACGAAGACCCTGTCGGACGGGATCACCGGCATCTTCACCAAGAAGAAGCTCGACGCGGCGACGCTGGAAGAGCTTGAGGACCTGCTGATCTCCGCCGATCTCGGTCTCGATGCGGCTGCCGCCGTGACAGAAGCTGTGGGCAAGGATCGCTACAACAAGGAAGTGAGCCCGGAGGAAGTCCGCGAGATTCTCGCCGGGGAAATCGCAGGCGTGCTGAAGCCCGTCGAAAAGCCGCTCGTCATCGACGCGACGAAGAAGCCCTTCGTGATCCTGATGACCGGCGTCAACGGCGCCGGCAAGACGACGACCATCGGCAAGATCGGCGCGAAGCTGAAGGCGGAAGGAAAGAGCGTCATGCTCGCCGCCGGCGACACGTTCCGCGCCGCCGCCGTCGAACAGTTGAAAATCTGGGGCGAGCGTATCGGCGCGCCCGTCTGCGCGACGAAGATCGGCGGCGATGCGGCCGGGCTTGCCTATGAGGCGCTTGCCCGCGCGAGGGAAGAAGGCACCGACGTGCTGATGATCGACACGGCCGGCCGCCTGCAGAACAAGGCCGATCTCATGGCCGAACTCGAAAAAGTGATCCGCGTGATCCGCAAGCTCGACACCGAGACGCCGCATGCGACACTGCTCGTGCTCGACGCGACGACGGGCCAGAATGCGGTGAACCAGGTCGAGATTTTCGGCCAGGTCGCAGGCATCACCGGCCTCGTGATGACGAAGCTCGACGGCACGGCGCGGGGCGGCATTCTGGTCGCGATCGCGAGGAAATTCGGCCTGCCTGTGCATCTGATCGGCGTGGGCGAGGGTATCGACGACCTGCAGACTTTCAACGCCGACGCCTATGCGCGCGCAATCACGGGCGCGAAGTAAGCCCCGGGGTTGATCCGCGCCACCGCCCCATGCGTAACTGAACAGACCCGGAACCGGAGAGATCATGAGCGACAGCAAGGCCGACGCGACGCATGGCGGCATGACGAACTCGCAATGGGTTCGCATGGCGATCGAACTCGGGCCCCTCGTCGTCTTCTTCCTGCTGAATTCGAAGGCCAACAGCCTCTTCGGCAACGAGCCGTCGCGGAACATCTTCTATGCGACCGGCGGCTTCATGGCCGCGACCGCGATCTCGCTCGCCTATTCCTATGTGAAGTTCCGGAAAATCCCGACCATGCCGCTCGTCACCGGCGTGTTCGTGATGGTCTTCGGCACCCTCACCATCTGGCTCCAGGACGACCAGTTCATCAAGGTGAAGCCCACCATCGTAAACGCGCTTTTCGCGGTGGCGCTTCTCGGCGCGGCGGCGATGGGCAAACCCGTCATGAAGCAGCTCTTCGACGGCGCCTTCAACCTGACCGACAAGGGCTGGATGGTGCTGACCGTTCGCTGGGGCCTTTTCTTCGTGCTTCTCGGCGTCGTCAATGAAATCGTATGGCGCAATTTCTCCACCGACTTCTGGGTGAGCTTCAAGCTCTTCGGCATCATGCCGCTGACCATGATCTTCGGCATCGCGCAGATCCCCGTGCTCACGAAACACGCGCCGAAGAACGAAACGGAAGCCGCCGAATAGGTCAGCTTCCTTCCGGGTGAAGCTCGCGATCCTTCGTCTCGGGCACGAATATGAGCCCGACGACGAAGGTCATGGCGGCGATGATGACCGGATACCAGAGCCCCGAATAGATGTCGCCCGTCGCCGCGACGATGGCGAAGGACACGGTCGGCAGGAAGCCGCCGAACCAGCCATTGCCGATGTGATAGGGCAGCGACATCGAGGTGTAGCGGATGCGCGTCGGGAAGAGCTCGACAAGCATCGCCGCGATCGGCCCATAGACCATCGTCACATAGAGCACGAGGATGAAGAGGATCGCGACGACCATCGGATAGTTGATGGCATCGGGATCGGCAGCGGCGGGATAGCCCGCTTCGTCAAGCGCCCGCGTCAGCGCCGCCTCGAAAGCGGCGCGTCGCGACCCGTCCGCATCCGTTCTCGCATCGAAGGACGGAATGGCCATTTCGCCGACCGCAATGCGCGCCTCTTCACCCGCCGGGAGCGCGGCATTGCTGTAGGGGATGCCGCGTTTCGCGAGCGCGCTTTTCGCAACGTCGCAGGGCGTGGTGAAGGCGGCGGTGCCCACCGGATTGAACTGGAAGGAGCAGGTGGCGTTGTCGGCGATGACGATGACGGGCGAACGCTCGCGCGCCTGCTCCAGCGCCGGATTGGCGAAATGCGTGAGCGCGGAGAAGAGCGGGAAATAGGTGAGCACCGCAAGCAGGCAACCCGCGAGAATGATCGGCTTGCGGCCGATCCTGTCCGAAAGTGCGCCGAAGATCACGAAGAAGGGCACGCCGATCAGCAGCGCCGCGCCGATCAGGATGTTCGCCGTCTGCCCTTCCACCTTCAGCACCTGTGTCAGGAAGAAGAGCGCGTAGAACTGACCCGTGTACCAGACGACCGCCTGCCCCGCCGTGAGGCCGATCAGCGCGATGATGACGATCTTGAGGTTTCCCCACCGCGCGAAGCTTTCCGTCAGTGGCGCTTTCGACAGCGTTCCCTCTTCTTTCATTTTCTGGAACAGCGGCGACTCGTTGAGCTTCAGCCTGATCCAGACGGAAATGCCGAGCAGGAAGATCGAGAGCAGAAACGGGATGCGCCAGCCCCAGGCATCGAAGCTCTCCTTGTCCATCGACAGCCGGCAGCCAAGGATGACGAGGAGCGAGAGAAAGAGGCCGAGCGTCGCCGTGGTCTGGATCCATGCCGTATAGGCGCCGCGCTTCGTATGCGGCGCATGTTCGGCGACATAGATTGCCGCCCCGCCATATTCACCGCCAAGCGCGAGACCTTGTGCAAGGCGCAGCGCGATGAGGATCGCAGGCGCCGCAAAGCCGATGGCGGCGTAGCCCGGCAGCAATCCGACGATGAAGGTCGAAAGACCCATAATCAGGATGGTGATGAGGAAGGTATATTTGCGTCCGACGAGGTCGCCGAGCCGTCCAAAGACGATGGCGCCGAAGGGACGCACGGCAAATCCGGCGGCGAAGGCGAGCAGCGCGAAGATGAAGGCGGCGGTCGGGTTCACGCCGGAAAAGAACTGCACCGAGATGATCGCGGCGAGCGATCCATAGAGATAGAAGTCGTACCACTCGAAAACGGTGCCGAGCGACGAGGCGAAAATGACCCGCCGCTCCTCCGCCGTCATCCGGTGCGTCGCACCCGCCGCATTTTCCATCTGTCCCTCCCCGGAATCGATAATGGGGAAACAATGGCGGCAAACTCTCCGTTTTTCCAGTGAAGGATTGCGCTCAGCCTGCGGAAGGTGGCTGCGGAAAGAGATTTCCGTTTTCGTCTTCCGGATTGGTGAAGGGCGCGATGGTGTCCCTGTCCATCACCGAGCGGAATTGCGTCAGCGCCCAATGAACGCTCGGAAAGGCGAGCTCGTTCCACGGAATGTCGTCCCAGCCGAAGAGATCGACTTCGAGGCTTTCCTCGCCCGGTGAGAAATGCGGTGTCCGGAGGGAAGCCCGATACATGATCTGGACCTGGGCGATGCGGGGAATGTTGTAGATCGCCAGAACATCGCGCAGCTCGATATCGGCATTGGCCTCTTCCCGCGCTTCCCGGCGCGCGCCCTCTTCCGTCGTTTCTCCCTGTTCCATGAAGCCCGCCGGCAGCGTCCAGTAGCCCCGGCGCGGCTCGATGGAGCGGCGGCACAGAAGGAACTTTCCCTCGTGCAGAACGACAGAACCCACAACGATCTTGGGGTTTACGTAATGGATAAAGCCGCAGCGGTCGCAGATATCGCGCGGAAGACTGTCTCCCGTTGGCACGCGGCGCGAAAACGCCACGTCCTCCGCCGCATCCGTCTCCTGAGGCTTCGGCTCGGCGGGCATTTCTTTCCTGTTTTTTCTTTCGTCCTGCATTGTTGCGCTTCAACCTGTTGGTCCGCCCACGGAACTACGTTGCGGTGCGAAATTGAGGCCGTGTGAGGAAGCTGAAACCGGATGGCCACACCCGGTACGTTGGAAACGGAATGTCCGCGCACAGACCTATCCACATAATTTTAACCCTGCTTTTACCGCATTCCGCCTCTTGCATAGGTGGGGCATGCGGGTGCATATGATGATGATAGAGCGCCAGACAGCAAACGGCCACACAAACGCCGCGACTGCGCGCGACGGTCATTCTCCCTTCAAACCGGGAGACATGTCCGGGAAGGACACCGCCCCCAGTGCCGGACACCTTATGGTGTCTGATAATCCAGAGGACCGAACGAATGGCAGCCAGGAAGCCAACCGGAAGTTTCGATCTCGAGAATTCGCTGAGCCATCTCTTGCGCCGCGCTCAGCAATTCGCCTACGACCAGTTCGTGCAGCAGATGGGTGCGAGTTCGATCACGCCGCGCCAGTTCATCGTGCTCTTCGCCGTGAACGAGGAAGAAGGCCTGAGCCAGACCGACCTCGTGAACCGGACGGGCATCGACCGCTCGACGCTTGCCGACATGATCAGCCGCATGATCAAGAACGGCCTTCTCGCCCGCAAGCGCACCGCCGAGGACGCGCGCGCGAACTCCGTTCGCCTCACCGCCGCCGG
>JAGUWA010000174.1 GCA_020062605.1 Parvibaculum sp.
GAAGGTGAGGCCGTCCACCGGCGTGAGATAGGTGGACGCCGTACCTTCGAGCTTGGTGAAACTCGTGGCCTTCTCGTCGCTCGTGCCGAAATAGGGCGTGCCCTGCAGCGTCGCGCGCAGTCCTTCCGTCGGATCGAGCAGATCGTCCGCCGTGTCGTATTTGAGCGTCAGCGGCACGCCGAAAAGCTGATAGCTGATGCGCCCGTTCGAATCTTCCGTTTCGGAGAGCTGGAAGATCACGCCGAGCGACCCGGTCCATTCCGGCGTCAGCACCCGCTCGAGCGAGACGCCCGCCTTCACGCGGTCTTCCTTGTAGGCCTCGCTGTCCTCATGCGCGATCTCGAAACCGGCGAGCAGGCTCTGGTCGGGCCGCAGGAAATGCGGTTTGCGGAAATCGGCCGTCGCCGATTGTTCGATCTCCGCGATGGAGAGCGCGAGCGTCAGCGTCTCGGCCCGGCCGAAGAGATTGCGGTGCTCCCAGCTCCCCGTCACGCCCGCGCCCTCGCTGGTCGACCATTGGACGCCGAGCCGCACCGTGCGTCGCTCGCGTTCGCTGAGGTCGATTTGCTGCGGCAGGGCGCCGTCTTCAGGCTCGCCGGATGAAATCGCGATGCCCGAAAACAATCCCGTTTTCCTCAGCGCCTCCGTCGTCGCATCCACCTGCGCGCGGCTGTAGATCGCGCCGGGCTCGATGGTCGCGAGTTCGCGCACATAGTCCGGGTCCGTGCGGCCCCCTTCATTCGTCACCAGCATCGGCCCGAAGAGATAGCGCTCCCCCGCCGTGATGAAGAGCGTCGCATCGGCGCGGCTCGCCGAGAGATCGACGATGACGCGCCGCCGGTCGAGCTTCGCCTCCGGATAGCCATTATTGTGGAGATGCGCGATGGCCTTCTGCGTGAAATCGATCACGCGCTGCGCCGTCGCCGCGCGTTCCGGCTGCAGCCCGAGTTCTGTGGCGTCCTCGACGAGCCCCGGCCCGCCATCGGGATGTCCGCTATATTGCATCGTGAAGCTGCGGATCATGGTGCGGGGGCCGAGCGCCACCAGGTAGACGACCTCGAAAGCGCCGCCTTGCCCCTGCCGCACCGAGGCGCTCACGCTGCCATTGTAATAGGCCTCCGAGCGCAGCACTTCCTTGAGCTGCTTTGCGTCTTCCTCCGCGCGGCGGCGAAGCTGCGCCAGCGTCGTCGGCGGCGGCACGCCGTCTTCCGCATCCGGCTGCAGCGCCTGCGCCTCCTCCATCAGCTTGCGCAGGTAATCGGGAATGCGCCGTCCCTCGATCCGCGTGGTGAAGGCGATGGCCGTTTCGGGCCGCTCCCAGGAATAGGCCTCGCGCTCGCCGCTCTCCGCCGTCTCTTCCGCATAGGCCGGTGCCGCCGCCAGCGCGGCGAGAGCGAAAAGAAGCGCGGGACTTGGTCTCAGGCCGGTCATACGTCTCCTGCGCTCGGACTTTGCTCCGCTCTTCACCCTCCCCCTGTGGGAGGGTCGAAATTTGCGAGCCTTGGCGAAGCAAATTTCGGGGAGGGGTAGGCTACCGCGTCCTGTCCCGTACCTGAAAATTCTTCGCAAATCTCGAATTTTTCGCCGCCCTTGACCTTCCAGTTGCTGGAAACCCTATCTTCCCCCCATCGGTCGAATAAGGAGAAATCGCGCGATGAACGGTGAAGGCAAGGTTCTGGATCCCGTCTGCGGCATGGAAGTCGTGCCCGGCAAGACGCCCCACACCCATGAACATGAAGGGCAGACCTTCCATTTCTGCTCGGCCTCCTGCGCGCGCAAATTCGCCGCCGGTCCGCAGAAATACCTCGCCCCCGCGAAGCAGGAAGCCTCCTGCTGCCACGGCCACGCCGCCGCGAAGCCCTCCGGCCCTGTCGCCCCCGGCACGAAATACACCTGCCCCATGCACCCGGAGATCGTCCGCGACGGCCCCGGCTCCTGCCCCATCTGCGGCATGGCGCTGGAGCCCATGACCGTGTCGCGCGAAAAGCCGGAAAACGAAGAGCTGCGCGACATGACGCGCCGCTTCTGGACCGGGCTCGTCCTCACGCTGCCGCTCTTCGTCCTCGAAATGGGCAGCCATGTCCTCGGCCTCCATCTGCCCTTCTCCGCGCGCGTCTCGGGGTTCGCGCAGCTTGCGCTGGCAACGCCCGTCGTCCTCTGGGCGGGCTGGCCCTTCTTCGTGCGTGGGTACGCCTCGATCCGCACGATGAACCTCAACATGTTCACGCTCATCGCCGTCGGCACCGGCGCGGCTTACGCCTATTCGCTCGTCGCCGCCGCCGCGCCCGGCCTCTTCCCGGAAGCCTTCCGCAATCCGGATGGCTCCGTGCCGCTCTATTTCGAGGCCGCCGCCGTCATCACCGTGCTGGTGCTGCTCGGCCAGGTACTGGAACTGCGCGCCCGCGAGCGCACCGGCGA
>JAGUWA010000243.1 GCA_020062605.1 Parvibaculum sp.
AGAAGACGGCGCCCGGCGCCGTCATGTGGTAACCCGGCGCGGCAAGCCCAGAGCGTTCGTCCCAACGCTCATGCATGTGCTCCTGCCGCCAGGTCTCGCGCGTGCTGCCACGCGGGAGCGGCTCCGCCTCCTCAATGGCCCGGCCGGGCACGAAATCCTCGCCATTGATCTCGCCCGCGACCTTCGCGCCCTTGTCGATCTGCGCGGCGGAAGGAGAGTAATAGGTGACGTTGCCCGCGATGTCGGCGTCCGGCCCGAGCGACAGGTCGAGACCGTAGAAGGTGACGTTGCCCTTCACCTCGCCATTGATGAGCGCTTCCTGCGCGCGGATCGAAAGATCGCCATCGAGCTCGCCCTCGACCGCGACGCGGCGGCCCGCGATCCATGTGTCGCCGCCGATCTCCGCATCGCGCGTGAGAATGACGATCTGCCCGGCGGCGGTGAGCGCGCCTTTCACCTTGCGGTCGAAGGTGAGTTCCTCGGCGGCGGCGAAAACGTCGTCGCCGGTCTGCCATTCGACAGCGCGGCCCGTCGCGGCTTCCGAGGTGCCTTGCGCGAAGGCAGGCGCGAGGCCCGCGATCAGTGCCATGAGGGTGAGAACCGCAATCCGGATACCGCCGCGCATGAATGTCTCCTTCCGTCCGTTCCCCCAGCAGGGACTATAGCGCGGGAGACGGGAGGGAGACAGGGTTGGGGTGTTTCCGCGTCCCCCCGCCCCAAACGGCCCTCCTTTAGTTTGCTTTTTCAGAGAGGCTGCAAAAGGGCCGTTTGACCCTCCCCGAGGGGAGGGTGGGTGGTAAGCTCATCATATGAGCGACCTCCGGGCACGCCAGCTAAGGCGCAACATGACGGAAGCAGAGAAGAGACTCTGGGCTCGCCTTCGCGCGAACCGGCTCGGCTGTCACTTCCGCCGACAGCATCGTATCGGACCCTACGTCGTTGACTTCGCCTGCCTTGAACGAAAGCTGATCGTGGAAGTCGACGGCGGCCAGCACAACGAACCGAAGGGGGCGGCGCACGACGCCCGCAGGACCGACTTTCTGCAGAGAGACGGATACGAAGTTTTGCGCTTCTGGAACAACGATGTGCTCGCCCGCACCGACAATGTAGTCGAGACGATCTGGAGTCATCTCAACTCACTGCAGCGCTAGCCGCCCACCCTCCCCTCGGGGAGGGTCGAAATTCGGGAAGCGAAGCGCACACGAATTTCGGGGCGGGGGCCGGGGCGGCGCCCTCAGCCTTACGCGAATTCCATGATCACCGCGTCGACGGCGAGGCTGTCGCCGGGCTCGGCGTTGATCTTCTCGACCGTGCAGTCGAATTCGGCGCGGAGGATGTTTTCCATCTTCATCGCCTCGACCACGGCGAGCGCCTCGCCGGCCTTCACTTCCTGACCTTGCGTGACGTGGATCGCCTTCACGAGGCCCGGCATCGGGCAGAGCAGCAGCTTCGACGTATCGGGCGCGACCTTCTCCGGCATGAGCTGGTTCAGGCGGTGACCCGCGACCGTGCGCACGGCGGCATGGGCCGACGCACCGCGATAGCGCAGCGTGTAGCCCTGCTTCGCGCGCCATATCTCGACCACCATGGGTTCGCCATCGACTTCGCCGCGGAAGACGGACTGGCCGGGACGCCATTCCGAACGCACGAGATGGCTCTCGGTGCGGTTGCCATTGTCGTCGAGGAAGATGACGCGGAGCGCCCCGCTTGTCTCTTCGGCGATGACGCGGCGCGACCAGTCGTCCACCGCGACGACCCATTCGTCGGGCAGCTTGCGCGGACGGTTGGAAAGCTGGCCGGAAATCTGCACCGCGCGGGCGGCGTGGATCTCGTTCATGAAGACGGCGATGGCCGCGAGCTTCATCGCACGCGCGTCGGAAAGGGGCACGCCGTGGAAACCGTCCGGGTATTCCTCGGCGATGAAGCCCGTGGTGATGCGTCCCTCGCGGAAACGCGGATGCTCCATGATCGCGTTCACGAAGGGAATGTTGTGCTGGATGCCCTCGATGTGGAACTGGTCGAGCGCCAGCGACATGTGCTCGATGGCCGAGAGACGATCCGGCGCATGCGTGCAGAGCTTCGCGATCATCGGGTCGTAGAACATCGAGATTTCGCCGCCCTCGTAGACACCCGTGTCGTTGCGGATGGTGCGGCCGTTATGCGTGCCCTCCTCCGGCGGCCGGTAGCGCACGAGGCGGCCGGTGGACGGCAGGAAGTTGCGATAGGGGTCTTCGGCATAGACGCGGGACTCGATCGCCCAGCCGTTGATCCTGATGTCGGACTGCTTGAGCGAGAGCTTCTCGCCACAGGCAATGCGGATCATCTGTTCGACAAGGTCGATGCCGGTGATGAGCTCGGTCACCGGATGCTCGACCTGGAGGCGTGTGTTCATTTCGAGGAAGTAGAAATTTCGGTCCTTGTCGACGATGAACTCGACCGTGCCCGCGCTCTCGTAATCGACGGCCTTGGCGAGCGCGACGGCCTGCTCGCCCATGGCTTTCCGCGTTTCCTCGTCGAGAAAGGGCGACGGCGCCTCTTCGATGACCTTCTGGTTGCGGCGCTGGATCGAGCATTCGCGCTCCAGCACATAGATGACGTTGCCATGCTTGTCGCCGAGCACCTGGATCTCGATGTGGCGCGGCTGCGTGACGAACTTCTCGATGAAGACGCGATCGTCGCCGAAGGAGGACTTCGCTTCCGACATGGAGGAGGTGAAGCCGTCCGCGACTTCCTTCTCCGACCAGGCAATGCGCATGCCCTTGCCGCCGCCGCCGGCCGACGCCTTGATCATCACCGGATAGCCGATCTCGTTCGCGATCTTGACCGCTTCTTCCGCGTCCTTGATGACGCCGAGATAGCCCGGAACGGTGTTCACCTTGGCGGCGTTCGCGAACTTCTTGGATTCGATCTTGTCGCCCATCACCTCGACGGCCTTGATGTTCGGGCCGATGAAGGCGATGCCGTTGTCGGCGAGCGCCTGCGCGAATTTCGCGTTCTCCGACAGGAAGCCGTAGCCGGGATGGACGGCCTCGGCGCCGGTCTCCTTGCAGGCGGCGATGATCTTGTCGATGACGAGATAGGACTCCGAAGCAGCCGCGGCGCCGATATGGATGGCTTCGTCCGCCATCTCGACATGCAGCGCGTCCTTGTCGGCATCCGAATAGACGGCGACGGTGGCGATGCCCATCTTCTTTGCCGTCTTCATGACGCGGCAGGCAATTTCGCCCCGGTTGGCGATCAGGATTTTCTTGAACATCAGCAGGAACCTTGAGCGGCGAAACGGGACAAATATAACTCGTCATTGCCGGGCTTGACCCGGCAATCCAGAACCGCAACGCACTGAGCAAGCGGCCCCTGGATGCCCGGGTCAAGCCCGGGCATGACGAATTGTGAAGGGAGAACGAGGGCGATCATCTGCGGCGCCTCAGAGCGGAATGTTGTCGTGCTTCTTCCACGGATTCTCGAGCTCCTTGTGACGAAGGAGCGCGAGCGCCCGCGCGACGCGGACACGTGTGGAATGCGGCATGATGACTTCGTCGATATAGCCGCGTTCGGCCGCGACGAAGGGATTGAGGAAGCGGTCCTCATAGGCCTTGGTGTGGGCCGCGATCTTTTCCGGGTCCTTGATGTCCGCCCGGTGGATGATCTCGACCGCGCCCTTCGCACCCATCACCGCGATTTCGGCGGTCGGCCAGGCGTAGTTGAGATCGCCGCGGATGTGCTTCGAGGCCATGACGTCATAGGCGCCGCCATAGGCCTTGCGCGTGATGACGGTGACTTTCGGCACGGTCGCTTCGGTATAGGCGAAGAGAAGCTTCGCGCCATGCTTGATGAGACCGCCATATTCCTGCGCAGTGCCCGGCAGGAAGCCCGGCACGTCCACGAAGGTGACGATCGGAATGTTGAAGCAGTCGCAGAAGCGCACGAAGCGCGCGGCCTTGCGGCTGGCATCGCTATCGAGCACGCCGGCGAGCACCATCGGCTGGTTCGCGACGATGCCGACGGTGCGGCCTTCCATGCGCGCAAACCCCGTGATGATGTTCTTCGCGAAGCTTTCCTGCATCTCGAAGAAATCGCCCTCGTCCACGACCTTCGAGATCAGCTCCTTCATGTCGTAGGGCATGTTCGGGTTCGCAGGGATGAGCGTGTCGAGAGATTCCTCCACGCGCTGCGCGTCGTCGAAGAAGGGGCGCTCCGGCACCTCGTCCTTGTTGGACAGCGGCAGGAAATCGACAAGGCGGCGGATCTGCGTCATCGCGATCACGTCGTTGTCCCATGCGCCGTCGGCGACGGAAGACTTGGTGGTGTGGATGGAGGCGCCGCCGAGCTGCTCGGAGGTGACGGTTTCGTTGGTCACGGTCTTCACGACATCGGGGCCGGTGACGAACATGTAGGAGGTGTCGCGCACCATGAAGATGAAATCGGTCATGGCGGGCGAATAGACGTCGCCGCCCGCGCACGGCCCCATGATGACGGAAATCTGCGGGATGACGCCGGACGCCATGACGTTGCGCGTGAAGACCTCGCCATAGCCGCCGAGCGCATCGACGCCTTCCTGGATGCGCGCGCCGCCCGCGTCGAACAGGCCGATGATGGGTGCGCCGGTCTTGAGCGCCATGTCCTGGACCTTGGTCATCTTCTTCGCATGGTTGCGCGAGAGCGACCCGCCGAAGACCGTGAAGTCCTTCACGAAGACGAAAACGGGACGGCCATTGACCGTGCCCCAGCCCGTGACAACGCCGTCGCCGGGAATCTTCTGCTGGTCCATACCGAAATCGTGGCTGTCATGTTCGACGAACATGTCGAACTCCTCGAAGGAGCCCTCGTCGAGCAGCAGCTCGATGCGCTCGCGCGCCGTGAGCTTGCCCTTGGCGTGCTGCGCGTCGATGCGCTTCTGCCCGCCGCCGGCCCTTGCCTCCTGCCGCCGCTCTTCAAGCCGACGAAGAATGTCCTTCATGCCGCCCCCTGGATAATCGGACGAGCCGCCCCTCCCCGTTTCTCCGGGAGGCGGCCTCCAGAATACTGTTCTTAACGCCGGAATGCGGGGCTCTTCGAAGCGGCCCGCTGGCGCTGTCGCGGTCTCCGCGAAGGCGACCTGAATAGCACCGAAATCTCGTTTTTGCCAATGGCTTGGCCGCCATTCCTATGGGCGGGGCTGAATGGGCGCCGCCGCCCCCGGCAACGCTGCGTCAGCAGGGCGCGAACCGCCGTTTTCAGTCGAGAAGAGCCACGAAACGGCCGGTTTCGATGAGTTCGTCGCGGCGGATCGTGAGCCGGGCCACCTCATCCTCGTCATGGCCGCAGAGTTCCATCTGCCAGTGCTCGTCGAGATGAGCGATGTCGAAGGCCTCTAGCGGGCTGAGCCGGCCGAGGACGACGGCAAGGCCGGTGACGGCGGAACCGGTGAGCGTCACCGCGTTGTGGAGGGCGGCGAGACGGAAGGCATCGAGCTTGCCAAGCGCCGCGCGATAGGCCGCGAGCGAGGCTTCCGGCTGCGCGATGTGGAGGATGCCGAAGGTGGGCGTGAAGGCGATGCCCTGCTCCGCCGCCCAGCCGAGAACGGGATCCCAGAGCGCGGCCTGGCGGGCGGCGAGCGCCGCCGGATGCTCCGCCCGGTAGCAAAGAAGGTCGGTGCCCGCATAGGTGACAAGCTCATCGATGACCGCCTCGCGGCGCGGCGCGACGAGATCGATCGCCGTATTGGCGAGCTTGGTGAGCCACATGGAATGCGGATTGATCTCGTCCTTCTGCGCCTCCCACTCCGCCGCCATCGCCTCGGCAAGCGCAAGCGACGGCACGGCGAGCGGATGCTTCGACGGCGTTTTCACCACGCGCCCGTCGAGCAGGATCGCGTGGCCCTCCTCGTGGGGACCGACGCCCGCATGCTTGTAGAAGCGCCGCGGCAGCTTCCGCTTTTCACGGCCCGGATGCGACACCTGTTCGTCGAGCGAACGGTTGCGCGCGAGATCGAAAATCGCGGCTGCGGTTTCGTCGTTGGTGTCGTTGTCGTCAGTCATATGCTCATTCATATCAAATAACCGTCATGGCCCGGCTTGTCCGGGCCATCCACGTCTTCGCAGCCTCAAAGGAAGATAAAGACGTGGATGACCCGCATAAAGCGGGTCATGACGATAAAAAGGAAAACCTGCCCGGTTCGGAAAGCCTTCGACTTTCCGCCCGTGAAGAGAGCAACGGACTCACTTCCCGAAAATGCCGCCGATGCCCTTGCCGATATTCTCCAGCGTATCGCCGACGCTCTTGGCCGCATCTTCCGCCGCGCCGGTGACGCCGCCGGAGGAACCTTGCGCCGCCGCAGCC
>JAGUWA010000147.1 GCA_020062605.1 Parvibaculum sp.
GAACCTCGATCCCGCGCGCGATCCGCTGCCTGTCGGAGGGGCGTATTCCGGCCGCGAGAGCGGGATCCGCTTCGGCGAGAAGGGCGTGGGCATGGAGGCCTGCCTCCGCGACCTCGGCCCGGACTTCCTCCCTGATATTTGCCGGAATCTGGGGAACGGGCGCGAGCCCTTCGGCAAGCGCCCGGAAATAGAGGCCCGTGCCGCCGACGACGATGGGCAGCTTTCCACGCCCTGCGATGTCGCGCATCGCCGCCGCCGCAAGCACCGCCCAGCGGCCTGCCGAGAGTGGCGCAGCGGCGTCCGTGATGCCGTAGAGGTGATGGGGCACGCGTGCTTCTTCCGCTTCGGAAGGCCGGGCGGTCAGCACCCGCATCTCGCTGTAAACCTGCATGGAGTCGGCGTTGACGATCTCGCCGCCCAGCCTTTCGGCAAGGTCGAGCGCCAGGGCCGACTTGCCGCTTGCGGTCGGCCCTGCAATAAGGACGGCACGATTTATGTCGATGGGATTGGTCAAAACACTCTCATTGGGTCATGCCGCGCGAAGGCGTGGCATCCACGTCTTCCCTCCGGGCCATGTTAAAGACGTGGATGGCCCGAATAAATCGGGCCATGACGAGTCTTGAGGTAGCCGCGATGAAATACGTCCTGACCCTGATAGGCAACAAAGCGACGCCGCTTTCAAGTGCGCATGTGGACGCGGCCCGAAGCGCCCTTCCCTCGCCCGGCACGGCCGACTGGCTGGCGGAGCACTTCGCCTGCGATATTCCCTTCGACGGCGAACCGGCCGCGGCGGAGGCGGCGGCCCGCAGCGCGCTCAAGGACGCGAAGATCGACCTGTCGGCACAAGCCGTGGACGGCCGCCGCAAGAGGCTGCTGATCGCCGACATGGATTCGACGATCATTCAGCAGGAATGCATCGACGAACTCGCCGCCGAATGCGGCATCAAACCGCAAATCTCCGAAATCACCGAACGCGCCATGCGCGGCGAGATCGAGTTCGAACCGGCGCTGCGCGAACGGGTCGGCTTGCTGAAGGGACTGCCCCTGGAGGCGCTCGAAAAGGTCTATCGCGAACGCATCACGCTGACGCCCGGCGCGCGCGCGCTCGTCGCGACCATGCGAAATGACGGCCATGCCTGCGCGCTCGTCTCGGGCGGCTTCACCTTTTTCACCGAGCGCGTGGCGCATGCGGTCGGCTTCAACACGAACCAGGCGAACCGGCTCATCTTCGTGGGCGGCAAGCTCACCGGGGGCATCGCCGAACCGATTCTCGGACGCGAGGCGAAGCTCGAAGCGTTGATCCGCCTGCGCGATGAACTGGGATTGAAGCCCGAGGAAACGCTTGCCGTCGGCGACGGCGCGAACGACCTCGCCATGATTGGCGAAGCCGGTCTCGGCGTGGCCTTCCACGCGAAACCTGTGGTCGCGGAAGCGGCACATGCCCGCATCGACCATGGCGACCTGACGGCGCTTCTCTATCTGCAGGGATACAGGCAGGAAGAGATAGCTGAATAGGGGAAATACGCGTCACAGCCTTCGCTAACCACCCTCCCACAGGGGGAGGGTGATCTAACTGGCGGTGCTACTCCCCGCCGAGCCTCAGCGCCACGAAGCGAATGTCGCCGCCCGAAGAAATGCGCAGCAGGACGGAGTTCCGGCCGCCCTTCTCTTCCGACAGGACAATGCGCTCGACATCTGCCGGCGTCGAGACGGGGCGCTGAGCAACCTCGACGATCACATCGCCGGGGCGAACGCCCTTCTCAATCGCGGCGCCAAGCGGATCGACATCCGTGACGAGCACGCCTTCCGTTTCCGCCGGAACGCCGAAGCGGCTCCGGAGATCGTCGTTGAGCGCCGAGAGGCTGAGACCGAGCACCACGGTCGTCTTCTCCACAGGCTCGTCCTTCGGGGCGGATTGAGCGACTTTCTCTTCTTCGTCTTCGAGACGCCCCACTTCGATCTTGCGTGTCAACGTTTCGCCATCGCGGAAGAGTTGCACATCGACCGTGGCGCCGATGTCCGCCTCCGCCACCACGCGCGGCAGGTCGCGCATCGCGTTGATGGTGCGGCCATTGAAAGCGAGAACGATGTCGCCTGTCTCGATGCCCGCGGCCGATGCCGGTCCATCGGGGCTCACGCCCGCAACCAGCGCACCGCGCGCGACGCCGAGACCGAGACTGTCCGCGATCTCTGGCGTGACGGACTGAATACGCACGCCGATCCAGCCGCGCCGCGTCTCGCCATATTTCATGATCTGTTCGACCACGGGCTTCACCGTGCTTGTCGGAACGGCGAAACCGATGCCGACCGAAGCGCCCGAGGGCGAGATGATCGCGGAATTGACGCCGACGACGCGGCCCTGCATGTCGAAAAGCGGCCCGCCGGAATTGCCGCGATTGATGGCGGCATCCGTCTGAATAAAGTCGTCGTAGTTGCCCGCATGGATATCGCGGTTGAGCGCCGAGACGATGCCCGCCGTAACCGATCCGCCGAGACCGAAGGGATTTCCGATTGCGACGACCCAGTCGCCGACGCGAATGCGCTCGCTGTCGCCGAGCTCCACATATGGCAGCGGCTTGTCACTGACGACCTCGAGCACGGCAAGATCCGTCTTCGGATCCGATCCCTTCACGGTCGCGGGAAGCGTCGTTCCGTCGATGAACGTCACCTCGATCTTGTCGGCGCCCTCGATCACATGATTGTTTGTGATGACGATGCCCTTTGGGTCGATGACGAAGCCCGAGCCGAGCGACTGCACGCGCTGCGGGCGCGCGCCCTGTTGCTGTTCCATGAACTCGTCGAAGAAATCGTTGAGCGGCGAATCCTCCGGCACGCCGGGGATGGCCATGTCGCCGGGATCGAGCACCTGGGATGTCGAGATGTTGACGACGGCGGGCGAGAGCCGCTCGGCAAGATCGGCAAAACTGTCAGGCGCGCCGCGTGCGGCCGCAGGAGAGACAATGAAGGCCGCGAAGAGCATCGCCAGAAGCGGCCCGGCCAGCGCCAGAATGACATGCCGCCGCCTTTTTCCTTCGCCGCCCGTCAAAGCCATTTACACCTACTCCCCTGTCCCGCCCCGCAGGTTTTGCGGGTTCGGGTTCATTTTCAGCCGGATTATGGACGAATTGAGGCACCCGCGCCCCGGCAAGCCTCAGCCGCGAACGAGCCAGACGACGAAAACGCCGATGGCCAGGGCGATCAGCCCGCCCAAGCGGAGCGACTGGTCCGGCATTCCCGATACGGACGCCATTGCCCGGCGCATCGGCCCCGGGAAGGCGGAATAGAGAACGCCTTCGATCGCGAGCGCGAGGCCGAGTGCCGTCAGAAAGTCGCTCAAGTCAGCTCAGCCTCTCAGCGCCGGCCGCTCTCATTGCCGAAATACCGGAAGAATTCGCCCTGCGGCTCCACGATCATGGTCGTGTTGTCGCCCTTCAGGCTCTTCTTGTAGGCCTCCATCGACCGGTAGAAGGCGAAGAACTCCGGATCCTTCGAATAGGCCGCCGCATAGATCTCGTTCCGCTTCGCATCGCCCTCGCCTCGCGCGATCTGCGCGTCGCGTTCGGATTCGGCGATGAGGACGGTGACCTCGCGGTCGGCCCGGCTGCGGATGCGCTGCGCTTCCTCGTTACCTTGCGCGCGGATTTCAGCGGCTTCGCGTTCGCGTTCCGTCTGCATGCGCTGATAGATCGCCTGGCTGTTCTGCTCCGGCAAATCGGCACGGCGGATGCGGACATCGACAACTTCGATGCCGAACTGCTGCGCGGCGTTGTTGAAGGCCGCCTGGATCTTCTTCATCAGACCCGCGCGATTATCGCGGACGAGTTCTTCGAGCGTGTGGTCGCCGAGCACGTTTCTGAGCGAGGACACCAGGTTCGGCTTCAGCCGGTCCTCGGCGCTCTGCAGGCTGCCGATGGACTGGTAGAAGCGCAGCGAGTCGACGATCCTGTAACGCGCGAAGGCATCGACCACGAGCCGCTTGCGGTCCTTGGCGATGATTTCCTCCGGGGGCGCATTGAGGTTCAGGATGCGCTTGTCGACATAGACGACGTTCTGGACGACGGGCAGCTTCCAGTGCAGCCCCGGCTCCGTGACCACGGCGCGCGGATCGCCGAACTGAAGGACAATCGCCTGCTGTGTCATGCTGACAGTGAAGGCGGACAGATAGAGCCCGATCAGGACGATGACCGCGACGACGCCGGCGCCGATTGCAACGGACCTGTTCATCAGCGGCCTCCATTCGTGGTCTGGCTGCCGGCCGTCGAGGACGAGGACGGCGCCGCCGCCCCGCTCTTCGGCTTCAGCTCATTGAGCGGTAGATAAGGCAATACGTTCTGGCCGCCGGCGGCGCCGTTCGTCACCACGATCTTGTTCACGTCGCCAAGCACCTCCTGCATGGTTTCGAGATAGATGCGGCGGCGCGTCACATCCTGCGCCTTCCTGTACTCGCTGTAGATCGAGATGAAGCGCTTCGCATCGCCTTCCGCTTCCGCCACGATCTGCTCGCGATAGGCTTCCGCCGCCTGCGTGATCTTCGCCGCCTCGCCTCGGGCGCGCGGGATGACCGTGTTGGCATAGGTCTCGGCCTGGTTGCGCAGCCGCTCCTGGTCGGCGCGCGCGGCCTGCACGTCACGGAATGCGTCGAGCACCTGCGCGGGCGGATCGACCTTCTGGAGTTTCACTTCGGTAATTTCGATGCCGGCACCATATTCGTCGAGCGTCTTCTGAAGGCCGACACGCACCTGCTCCTGCACTTCGTTACGGCCGGTGGTCTGCAGCACCTCGATGCGGGATGCGCCCACCGCCTCGCGCATCATGCTTTCGGCAACCGCCTTCACGGCGAGATCGGGATTCTGGACATTGAAGAGAAAGTCGGGCGCCTCGTCCGCCTTGATGCGCCACTGCACGGTGAAGGCGATATCGACGATGTTTTCGTCGCCCGTGAGCATGAGGCTTTCTTCCGGCACGCCGATCGGCGAACCGCCGGATGCGCGCATGCCGACATCGATGCTGGTGATGTTCGTCACCGCGGGCGTCAGCGCCGTCTCGATCGGGTAGGGAAATTTGAAATGCAGGCCCGGCTGCACGGTGCGCACATGGTCGCCGAAGCGCAGCACGATGCCCTTTTCGTTCGCGTTCACACGGAAGAAGGATGTGTAGGCGAGCATACCGGCGATCACGAGCGCGATCAGGAAAATCGGACCCCGGCCACCGCCGCTGCCCTGGCCGATGCCGCCGCCCGGACCGCCGCCACCGCCGAATATCTGACGGAATTTTTCCTGCCCCCGGCGGATCAGCTCGTCGAGATCGGGCGGCTGGTTGCCGCCACCGCCCTGCGGTCCTCGGGACGCAGCTTCAGGTAAACCCCGTCCAGAAACAGATAGCACACATCCAGCCCGGAAAGGTCCCGCTGCTGCCAGGACCGAAACTGCGGCCGGAGCTCTTTGCAGATCTCCGTGATGACGCTGCGCCCGGTTCCTTCCACCCCCAGCGTGTCCACCAGCGCCGCCTCGATGTCCCGCTGACTCATCCCCTTGACATACAACGCCGGGATCAGTTCCAACAGGCGCTGAGATCGCTTCCCGATCGCCTGCAGCCACGCTGACTCAAACGGCTCCA
>JAGUWA010000282.1 GCA_020062605.1 Parvibaculum sp.
CATGTGTGGCCGGCGATCTTCGTGCGCTTCGAACTGGGGCTTTTACAGGAACTTGGCTTCGGGCTCGACCTCACGCGCTGCGCGGCGACGGGCGCCCGCGACGATCTCGTCTATGTGTCGCCGAAGAGCGGGAGCGCGGTGAGCCGGGCGGCGGGCGAGCCCTACAAGGAGAGGCTTTTCCGGCTGCCGGGATTTCTCGTCGGCACGCAGGCGGGCGAGGCGAGCCCCGCCGACGTCGCCGAGGGATTGCGGCTGACAGGGCATTTTCTGGAGCGGCATCTCTTCGCGGCGCATGAGCGGCATCTGCCGGATGCGCGGATCAGGCTGATGGAGAAGATCGCCGCAAGGGCGGGGTGAGCGGCGAATCGCTGGTATATTGGGTGGCGAAGGCTCTAATGGATTCGTCATTGCGAGCGACCATCGGGAGCGAAGCAATCCAGGGGCGGCTTGCTCCGAGTTCGCGGCCCCTGGATTGCTTCGTCGGCCTGCGGCCTCCTCGCAATGACGTATGAGGGGAGGCGGAAGTGAAACGGCCGGCCGTTTACATCGTCGCGAGCGGACGCAACGGGACGATCTATGTCGGCGTCACGTCGCATCTCGAACGCCGGATATATGAGCATCGAGAGGGTGTGTTGCAGGGCTTCACGAAACGGCATGGCTGCAAGAGGCTCGTCTGGTATGAGATGCATGACGAGATGGAATTTGCGATCGCGCGAGAGAAGCAGATCAAGGGTGGATCGAGGGAAAAGAAGCTGGCCTTGATCGAGTCCATGAATCCCCAGTGGCGGGATTTGTACGAAGAACTGAACTGAATGCGTTATTGCGTTCCTGTGTATGTGGCCCCTGGATTGCTTCGTCCTGCTTCGGCTTCGCCTCGCAGTCCTCGCAATGACGATCTTATTTTGAGTGTGAGAACATGACCAAGGCCGTTACGCCGCCCGAACCGGAACACGAGATCAATCTGCGCGAGGCGCTGGAGGAGCGGTATCTTGCCTATGCGCTCTCGACCATCATGCACCGGGCGCTGCCGGATGTGCGCGACGGGCTGAAGCCGGTGCATCGCCGCGTGCTCTATGCGATGCGGCAGCTGAAGCTCGAACCGGGGCAGGGCTTCAAGAAGTCGGCGCGCGTCGTCGGCGACGTGATCGGCCGCTATCACCCGCATGGCGACCAGTCGGTCTATGACGCGCTGGTGCGCCTCGCGCAGGATTTTTCCGTGCGCTATCCGCTGGTGGACGGGCAGGGCAATTTCGGCAATGTGGACGGCGATAACGCGGCGGCCATGCGCTACACCGAAGCGCGGCTGACGCCCGTCGCGGCGCTGCTGCTGGACGGGCTCGACGAGGACACGGTCGATTTCCGCGAGACCTACGATGGCGAGGACAAGGAGCCCATCGTGCTGCCGGGCGCCTTTCCGCAGCTTCTCGCGAATGGCGCGTCGGGCATTGCGGTCGGCATGGCGACGAGCATTCCGCCGCACAACGCGGCCGAACTCTGCGACGCGGCACTGCATCTCATCAAGCATCCGAATGCGCGGACGGAGAAGCTCGTCGAGTTCGTGAAAGGACCGGACTTCCCGACGGGCGGCATCATCGTGGAGCCGCGCGCGGCGATTATCGACGCCTATGAGACGGGACGCGGCGGCTTCCGCGTGCGCGCGAAATGGGAGCAGGAAGAGCTGCCGCGCGGCATGTGGCAGATCGTCGTCACCGAAATTCCCTATCAGGTGCAGAAGTCGAAGCTGGTGGAGAAGCTGGCCGAACTGCTGCAGGCGCGGAAACTGCCGCTGCTCGAAGATGTGCGCGACGAGAGCGCGGAGGAAATCCGGCTCGTGCTGGTGCCGAAGTCGAAGACGGTGGAACCGGAGCATCTGATGGAGTCGCTGTTCCGGGCGACAGACCTCGAAAGCCGCTTTCCGCTGAACCTCAACGTGCTTTCCGCAGGCCAGGTGCCCGGCGTGATGAGCCTGCGCGGGGTGCTGCGCGCCTGGCTCGAGCACCGCAAGGAAGTGCTGGTGCGGCGGTCGCGCTTCCGGCTCGACAAGATCGAGAAGCGGCTCGAAGTTCTGGAAGGCTATCTCAAGGCCTATCTCAATCTCGATGAGGTGATCCGGATCATCCGCGAGGAAGACGAACCGAAGCCCGCGCTGATGAAGCGCTTCAAGCTGACGGACAATCAGGCGGAAGCGATCCTCAACATGAGGCTGCGGAGTTTGCGCAAGCTCGAGGAAATGGAAATTCGCGGCGAGCACAAGACCCTTACCGCGGAGCAGAAGGAGCTGAAGTCGCTCGTCCGCTCCGACGACAAGCAATGGGCGCGCGTCGCCGACGAGATCAAGGAGGTGAAGACGACGTTCGGGCCGAAGACGAAGCTCGGCGCGCGGCGGACGAATTTCTCCGATGCGCCGGCCGTCGAGTACGTGCCGATGGAAGCGATGATCGAGAAGGAGCCTGTCACGGTCGTCTGCTCGAAGAAGGGCTGGATCCGCACCATGAAGGGGCATGTGGGTCCGGACACGGAGATCAAGTTCAAGGAAGGCGACGGGCCGCGCTTCACGCTCCATGCGGAGACGACGGACAAGATATTGCTGTTCGCGACGGATGGGCGCTTCTACACGCTCGACGTGACGAAGCTGCCGGGGGGGCGCGGACATGGCGAGCCCGTGCGCCTGATGATCGATCTCGACGAGAGCCGCGAGATCGTCGAACTCTTCGTGCATCAGCCGGGACGGAAGCTTCTCGTTGCCTCGCATGAGGGCAATGGTTTCGTGGTGCCGGAGGACGAGGTCGTGGCGATGCGGCGCGCGGGCAAGCAGGTGCTGAACGTGACGGGGACGGACGAAGCGGTTGCCTGCGCGGTGGTGCAGGGCGACCATGTGGCGGTGCTCGGCGAGAACCGCAAGCTCGTCATTTTCCCGCTCAAGGAAGTGAACGAGATGACGCGCGGCAAGGGCGTGCGCCTGCAGCGCTACAAGGATGGCGGGCTCGGCGACATCAAGACCTTCACGCTGAAGCAGGGGCTGATCGCCTATGACCGCTCGGACCGGGCGCGGAGCTTCGACGGGCTGAAGGAGTGGCTGGGGCAGCGTGCGCAGGCCGGACGCCTGCCGCCCAAGGGCTTCCCCGTGGGCCACAAGTTCGGCGGCGGCTTCGGGGCGGCGTGAGGCGGGTGACGGCCGTATGGATTGCCGCGTCGCTTCGCTCCTCGCAATGACGGGGTTGGAAATTCAGTGCAACCTATCGGCGTCATTGCGAGCGGAGCGAAGCAATCCATCGGGCGTTTGCGATGGCGTTTATCACCCTATGGATTGCCGCGTCGCGGCTGTGCCGCTCCTCGCAATGACGGTTGAGGGGGAGGGAGATGAGGCGTCCGGCCGTCTACATCGTCGCTAACAAACGGAACGGGACGATCTATGTAGGTGTGACGTCACACCTCGAGCGGCGCATCTATGAGCATCGCGAAGGTGTGTTGTCCGGATTTCCAGGCGATACGGATGCAAACTTCTCGTCTGGTATGAGATGCACGAGACGATGGAGTATGCCATCGGACGTGAAAAACAAATCAAGGCCGGATCGAGGCAGAGAAAGATCGATCTGATTCAGGAAATGAATCCCGATTGGCAGGATTTGTATGAGGATCTGGCTTAAAGCGATGTGTCGCGAAAGCTGTATGGATTGCTTCGTCGGCTTCGCCTTCTCGCAATGACGCGGATAGGTATTCGGGCATTTCAAATGTCGTCATTGCGAGGAGCGGCGCAGCCGCGACGCGGCAATCCATAGGGCGGTTGCCAAGACGTGAGGCCGTATGGATTGCCACGCCCGCCTTCGGCGGCTCGCAATGACGAGTCTGGAGATGGCGTGGAGAGCCTCTCAGTCGATGGTTATCGGCTCGCGGTGCTCGTGGCCCCAATAGCGCATGAAGAGGATGTAGCGTCCCGGCTTCACGCGGGCGGGGTCGAGCGTCAGCGTGAACTCGCCGGAGATGTTGTGCTTCGCCTCGAGATTGCCCTGCATGGGGAGGTCGACGCAGGGCTCGTCGCTGCGCTGCGACTGGACGAGGTTCTGGTCCTCGTCGGTCAGGAACCAGCGGAAGATGTCGCATTGGGAAGCGAGCGAGAGGGGCAGGGGCTCGTCTGTGTTGTTCGCCAGCGTGACCGCGACGCCGAGCGTGAGCGGGCCGCTTTCCGTCCATGTCGCCGGCTGCGTGACGCTGGCGGTCAGTTCCACCGGCTCGCTCAGATCGACGCGGCCCGTCAGGACATAGAAGGCGATGACGCCGGCCATGGCCACGGCGACGAGGCCGAGGCGCATCATGTTGCTTTGGGCTTTCTGGGCGGCGCTTTCGCGATTATTCATGCTCATCAGAAAGCACTACCTCCGAATATGACGCGCGGCAACCATGTCGCGAGGCCGGGGAAGGACGCGATGACGGCGAGCGTGAGAAGCTGCAGCATCACGAAGGGCACGGCGCCTTTATAAATCTGCATGGTGGTGACGCTCTCGGGCGCGACGCCGCGCAGGTAGAAGAGCGCGAAGCCGAAGGGCGGCGTGAGGAAGGAAGTCTGGAGGTTGACCGCCATCATGACGCCGAGCCAGACGGGGTTCACGTCCATCATCAGGAGGATGGGCGCGACGATGGGCACGACGACGAAGATGATCTCGATGAAATCGAGGAAGAAGCCGAGCGCGAACATGATGAGCATGACGGTGAGGACCGCGCCGAAGGTGCCGCCGGGCATGGAGGTGAGGAATTCATGCACCGTGTCGTCGCCGCCGAGGCCGCGGAAGACGAGGCTGAACAGCGCGGCGCCGATGAGGATGACGAAGACCATGGAGGTGATGCGGGCGGTGGACTGCGTGACTTCCGGGAGGACGCCGTTTTGCCAGAGGCGGAAGAGAGAGGCGGCAAGACCGAGCGCGACGCCCGCGCAGAGGATATAGGCGAGCCAGATGCCGGCAGTGTCGATGCCGGAGATTTCGCTGCGCGCGGTGCGCAGGTCCATGACCGAGGTGAGGAGGAGCAGCGCGATGAGGCAGAGCGCGGCAAGACGCACCGCGCGTTTCATGCCGCCGGC
>JAGUWA010000264.1 GCA_020062605.1 Parvibaculum sp.
GACCGCCGAATGCGGATCGACGAGTTCTTCCGTCTCCGCCAGCGTCCGCCGGATCGTCTCGGCCGTTTCCGTTTCGTCGACGCGCACGGCGCCGAAGCGCTCGCGGATTGCCGCCAACCGGGCCTTCTCCACCTCGAAGGCGCCGGACTGGCTGAGGCTCTGCATCAGCCGCGTCACCGCCTCGCCGTCATTCCCGTAAGCGTCGAAAAGCAGGCGCTCGAAATTGGACGAAACCTGGATGTCCATGCTCGGGCTGATCGTCGGCACGACCTGGCCGACCTCGTAGCGTCCCGTCTCGAGCGTGCGCGCCAGGATGTCGTTCACATTGGTCGCGATGACGAGCCTGTCCACCGGAAGGCCCATCTTCGCGGCGGCGAACCCTGCGAAAATATCGCCGAAATTGCCCGTCGGCACCGAGAAGGAGACCGGCCGGTGCGGGGCTCCCAACGCCACCGCGCTCGTGAAGAAATAGACGATCTGGGCCATCACGCGGCCCCAGTTGATCGAGTTCACGCCCGCAAGGCTCACCTCGTCGCGGAAGGCGTGGTCGTTGAACATCGCCTTCACCAGCGCCTGGCAATCGTCGAAGGAGCCTTCGACGGCGATGTTGTGGACATTGGCGTCCAGTACCGTCGTCATCTGGCGGCGCTGCACCTCGGAGACGCGGCCCTTGGGGTGCAGGATGAAAATGTCCGTCGTGTCGCGGCCCCGGAAGGCCTCGATCGCGGCCGAACCCGTGTCGCCCGAGGTCGCGCCCACCACCGTGATGCGCCGGCCCTTCGCCGCCAACACATGATCGAAGAGGCGCGCGAGAATCTGCATCGCCACGTCCTTGAAGGCGAGCGTCGGCCCGTGAAAGAGTTCGAGCAGCCAGTCATTCGCCGCCATTTGCCGCAGCGGCACAACCGCCTCGTGGCGGAAGCCCGAATAGGCGCCCTCGATCATCGCGCGGAGGTCCGCATCCGCGATCGACGCGCCGATATAGGGCCGCATGACGCGGAAAGCCGTCTCCTCGTAAGAGAGGCCGGCTAGGCCCGCGATCTCGTCCTTGCTCCAGTGCGGCCATTCGGCGGGGACATAAAGTCCGCCGTCGCGCGCCAGGCCCGTGAGCAAAGCATCCTCGAATTCAAGCTCCGGGGCGCGGCCCCGCGTGCTGACGTATTTCACCATAATCTCCAGGATAGCCGGCTGCCGGAAACAGGGCGGCTGCGGTCGGGGCTAACCTAGCCCCGGGCGCCGATGGAGGCAATCGGCATCCTGCCGCGCCTCAAATGTCTTTTATTTCAATTACTTATCGAGGTAGCGCGCCTCGATATGCGCCTTGAAGGCCGCCGTGCCGAGCGGCTCGCCCGTCGCCTCCGAGACGATCTCGTCGGGCGTCCGGCTCGCTCCCTTGCCATGCACATGGGCCCGCATGAAGCCGAGAAGCGGCGCGAAATCGCCCTGACCCAGCGCCTCCTCGATGCCATCATGGTTCCGCTTCGCCGCCGCGAAGAGTTGCGCCGCCGCAAGCGCGCCCAGCGTGTAGGTCGGGAAATAGCCGAAGGAGCCCGATGGCCAATGGATGTCCTGCATACAGCCCGTCGCGTCGTCCGGCGGCACGATGCCGAGCATCCGTTCCATGCCCTCGTTCCAGGCGGCGGGGAGATCGGCCGCGCCGAGTTCGCCCGCGATCATCGCGCGTTCCAGCCCATAGCGCAGCATCACATGCAGCGGATAGCTCACCTCGTCCGCCTGCACGCGAATGAAGCCCGGCGCGACGCGGCGATAGTGGCGAAGCACGTTTTCAGGTTCCCAGGCCGGTCCCTCGCCGCCGAAACCTTCTTTCAGGCGCGGGGCGAGAAAGCGGATGAAGCTCTCCGTCCGCGCCGCCTGCATCTCGAAGAGCAGCGACTGGCTCTCATGGATGGTCATGCCGCGCGCCCGGCCGACCGGCTGGCTCCGCCACGCACCGGGCAGGCCACGCTCATAAAGCGAGTGCCCCGTCTCGTGGATCACCGCCATCAGGCTTTCGGTGAAATCCGCCTCGTCGTAGCGCGTGGTGATGCGGCTGTCGTCCGGCACGCCGCCGGTAAAGGGATGATGGCTCACATCGAGGCGGCCATGCGCGAAGTCGAAGCCGATCAGGCCCATCACCTCGCGGCCGATCTTTTCCTGCAGCGCGACGGGGAAAGGGCCTTCGATGGGAAGCGCCGCGGGGCCGCGCGCCTGATGCTCCATCACCTCCCGCAGAAGCCCCGGAAGAAAGCTTTTGAGCTCGGCGAAAAGCACGTCGATATCGGCCGAGCGGCGGCCCGGATCGTAGCCGTCGAGCAGCGCGTCATAGGGATCGAGCCCCAGCGCCTCCGCCTTCGCCGCCGCCTGTTCGCGCACCAGGGCGATCAGCTTGTCGAGTTCGGGCGCGAGACTCGCATAATCGTTCGCGGCCCGCGCCTTGCGCCAGACCATTTCGGTCGCCGACTTCTGCCGCGACAGCCGCGTGACGAGCGAGGCAGGC
>JAGUWA010000226.1 GCA_020062605.1 Parvibaculum sp.
CCGCGCGTCGCCGTGGTGAAGACCATCGCCTCTGCGCTGTCCATCGGCTCTGGCGCCACGGTCGGCCGCGAAGGCCCCATCGTGCAGATCGGCTCGGCCATCGGTTCGACCGCCGCACAGTTCGCGCGGCTGCCTTCCTGGCAGCGGATCACGCTGCTCGCCGCCGGTGCGTCGGCCGGCATTTCGGCCACCTTCAACACGCCGCTCGGCGCCGTGCTTTTCGCGCTCGAGCTCATCCTGCCGGAAATCAGCGCGCGCACCTTCCTGCCGGTCGTCATCGCCACGGGTTCGGCCACCTATGTGGGCCGTGTCGTCTTCGGCTCCTATCCGGCCTTCGTGCTGCCGGAGATGTATTTCGCGGCTTCCGAGATGGATCACATCTTCAATCTCGGCGCCTTCGTCGTGCTCGGGCTTCTGTCCGGCCTCGTCGCCTGGGGCTTCATCCGCACGCTTCTTTTCGCGGGCGAAGTCATGCCGCGCCGCTTCCCCAACGAATATGTGCGCGCCGCCGCGGGCTTCACCGGCATCGGCATCGCGCTCTTCCTCTTCGCGCAGTTCACCGGCCACTACTACATCATCGGCGGCGGCTATGACGCCATCGCCGCGATCCTCGAAGGCCATGTGACCACCTTCGCGCTTCTTGCCGTTCTCTGCCTCGCGCAAGTGCTGGCGACGTCGCTTTCCATCGGCTCGGGCGCGTCGGGCGGCGTCTTCGCGCCCATGCTGTTCATCGGGGCGGCGCTGGGCGGCGCCTTCGGCGCCTTCCTTCACCTCATCGACCAGAGCCACGGCATCGGCATCCCCGACTACGCGATCATCGGCATGGCGGCCGTCGTCGGCGGCGGCACGGGTGCTGCCATGACCGCCATCACCATGAATTTCGAGATGACGCGCGACTACAACATCATCGTGCCGCTCATCATCGCCGTTGCCGTCTCCATCGGCCTTCGCCGCGCGCTCATGGGCGACAACATCTTCAGCGCCGAGCTGGTGCGCCGCGGCCGTCCCGTGCCGAAAGACCGGTACTCCAATCTCTACCTCGTGCGCAGCGCCCGCGAAGTCATGGATGCGAACATCGCCATCATGGCGGCGGAGCTTCCTGTCGCGGACGCGGCGCAATGGGTGAGCGAGGCGGGCATGCCGAATTTCCTCATTCTGAGGGAGGGCGGCCGCATCGCCGGCGTCGTCTCGCTCGACAGCCGCATTCGCACACCGGAACTGCTCGGTGCGCATCCCGAAACGCTGCGCGACATGGCGATCGCCGACTATGTGATCGTGCGCGAGAACAATATTCTCGAAGAGGTGATGCGCCGTCTCGGCCAGCGCAACGCGAAGCTTGCCCTCGTGGTGAAGGACAAGCCCGGCGTACCGCGCCCCGCCGATGTGCTCGGCGTCATCGGCAAGCCGCAGATCGCCGACGCGATCCTCAAGGCGCAGATGGGGTGAGCCGCAGGGCCGCTACAGAAGACAAAAATAGAAGTGTCATCCCGGCGAAAGCCGGGACCCATTGGTTCCCTCAGCAAGAATTAGCCGGTTGGCGCTTGCTGCGCCCGCGGATCGCATCAACCAATGCTGCGGCAAATGGATTCGCGACCTGCCTGCGCGAAGCCGGAGCTTCGCTTCGGCGAAGGCAGGGTGGGTCCCGGCTTTCGCCGGGATGACACCGGTGGGTGAGGGGGACCGGGCCAGGACGTCTGGAGACGAAGAGGAAAGCTACTTCCTCTTGATCCCGATCACGCGCCCTGCCTGCGCCGGTCGCGGCATGCCTTCATGCGCCTTCATCATGGCATCGACCTTCCGCTGTATCTCCGCGGGGAAGGGCGATGCGCGGCGCGTCTTCATGTCCACGTGAATACACATCTGTTCGCTCGTCGCGGCGAGGTAGCCCCTTTCCACATGATACATATGGCCGAAGACGTGAACGCGTTTCGGATCGGCATCGAGTATCTGGTAGGTGATGCGAACCTCGTCGTCTTCGAGAAGCTCGTCGAGATAGCAGACATGCACCTCCGCCGTGAAGCAGGAGCCCTCGCCCTGTTTCGTGTAGCTCCAGCCAATGCCGAACTCGTCGAACAGCTTGTCGAGAGACTGGTCGAACAGCAAATGGTAGTAAGCCATGTTGAGGTGGCCGTTATAGTCGACCCATTCGTGCTCCATCTTCCGGCGCGGGCATTCGAAGGGAGCGGCGAGGGCGGTGTCGGTCATGTCGTTCCTCCTGTTTTCGGGCTGGGTTCGACCCATCCTCGTCATTGCGAGCCCCCGGAGCGTAAGCGAAGGGGGCGCGGCAATCCAGAGCGGCAGGCCCCCGTGCTTGCGGTCCTGGATTGCTTCGTCGCCTTGCTCCTCGCAATGACGTTGAGGGGCTTCGGTGCTAATCTCCTCCCAACCGGAGGAAACCATGAGCAAAGCAGCGCGAAAGGAAGGCAGGGAGGCGGCGCTTGCCGAACTCGGCGCGCTGCTCGGCGACCGCCTCACGACAGCGCAAGCGATGCGCGAGGTGCATGGGCGCGACGAGTCCTGGCATGCCGTGGCGATGCCCGATGCCGTCGCCTTCGCGCAGACGACGGAAGAAGTTGCGCAAATCGTCCGCATCTGCGCGGCTCACGACATGCCGGTCATTCCCTTCGGCGCGGGCACCTCGCTCGAAGGCCATGTTTCCGCGGTGCATGGCGGCCTCTCGCTCGACCTTTCGCGCATGGACCGCATTCTCGAAGTGAACGCCGGCGATCTCGATGTTCGCGTCGAGGCGGGCGTCACGCGCAAGGCGCTCAACGAACATCTCCGCGACACAGGGCTTTTCTTCCCCATCGACCCCGGCGCCAATGCGACGCTGGGCGGCATGGTGGCGACGCGTGCCTCCGGCACCAATGCCGTGCGCTACGGCACGATGCGCGAGAACGTTCTCGCGCTCACCGCTGTCATGGCGGACGGTTCCATCGTCCACACAGGCACGCGGGCGCGAAAATCGTCTGCCGGTTACGATCTCACGCGCCTTCTCGTCGGCTCGGAGGGCACGCTCGGCATCGTCACCGAGGTAACGCTCCGGCTCTATGGCATTCCCGAGGCCGTGCGGTCCGGCGTCGTGCCGTTTGCCACGCTTGAAGGCGCCGTCGACGCCGTCATCGAGACGATCCAGTCCGGCCTTCCCATCGCGCGCATCGAAATTCTCGACCCGCTCTCGATCCGCGCCTGCAATGCCTATTCGAAATTGTCGCTCGCCGAAGTGCCGACGCTCTTCGTCGAGTTCCACGGCACCGAGGCCTCCGTCGCCGAGCAGGCGGCGCGTTTCGGCGCCATCGCGTCTGAGCATGGTGCGGGCGGCGCGACATGGGCCTCGAAAGTTGAAGACCGCACACGGCTCTGGGAGGCGCGGCACAATGCCTATTACGCGGCGCTCGCTTATCAGCCCGGCAAGAAGGGCATGGTGACGGATGTCTGCGTGCCGATCTCGCGTCTCGCCGAGGCGATCTCCGGCACGCTTGACGATCTCGAAACCTCATTCCTGAAAGCGCCCATCGTCGGCCATGTCGGCGACGGCAATTTCCACATGCTGCTCCTGATGGACCCCGCCGACAGGAACGACCTCGCGGAGGCGACGCGCCTCCACGATCTCATGGTCGCGCGCGCCCTCTCGCTCGGCGGCACATGCACCGGCGAACACGGCATCGGCGAAGGCAAGATCAAGTTCCTCGAAACGGAGCACGGGGCCGGTGTCGCCGTCATGCGCGCGATCAAAGAGGCGCTGGATCCGAAGGGGATTTTGAATCCGGGGAAGATTTTCGAGGGGTAGGCTAGCATATATTCTGTATACAAATTAATAAAGGATGTCATCCCGGCGAAAGCCGGGATGACAGCCTCTTTTGATCGCTCGCCAAAAACCGGGGATAAACAATTTTTTCCCGTCAAGTGGATGTCCGGCGCGCCGGCGCGGTGTCGACTTCCGCTTGCGCCACGTTGCGCTGCTTGCGCAGTGCGAGCTTGCGCTGATACTCGAGTTCCGTCTCGCGCAACGTCGCCTTCGCTTCGGTGAGGTTCGCCTTGGCGCTTTCCAGCGCCGCTTCTTCGGAGGCCGTCTCGAGCCGGAAGAGTAAGTCGCCGCTTTTCACGCGGTCGCCGCGTTTCACTTCGATCGTCTCGATGAGGCCGCCGTCGATCGGCGCGACGCGGACATAGTCGCCCTCGGCGTATCCTTGCCAGGTGTTCTCCGGGCGTTCGTTGCAGCCGGCGAGAAGGAGCGCGGTCCCGCAGGCAAACAGGAGGGGAAGGAGGCGCATCGCTCACGCCTCCCTGTCTGTTGCGAGACCGCGCGCGACGAACTCCGCATGGGCGGTAAAGAAACCGTCGGGATCGAGTTGCGGAAGGTCGCCGAAGGTGCTTCGTGCGAGCGTGTTCATGAGAATGGGAAAGATGATTTCCTGTACCGCCGCATCGACGTTGCAATCGCGGAACTCGCCGCGCTCGATGCCGCGTTCGATCACGCGCGCGAGATTGCCGAAGCCGCGCAGGATGATGTGGTCGCGATAGAAGGTGCGGATCTCGGGAAAGTTGGCGGACTCGGCGAGAATGATCTTCGCGAGTGCCGGAAGTTCCGTGCCTGTCGCGATTTCCCGCAGCTTCCCGATCGTGAAGGCGAGGAGGTCGCCGCTCGTGCCGTCATAGCTGTCGAGCAGCCGCTCGATGTCGTCGAAGCGCGGCGTCGCGATGTCCTTGACGATGGCGGTGAAGAGTTCCGTCTTGCTCTCGAAATAGAGGTAGATCGTCGCCTTGCTGACGCCCGCCGCTTCCGCGACCTCCTCAAGCCGCGCCGCCGCGAATCCCTTTTCCGCAAAAATCTTCAGCCCCGCCGCCATGATCTCGGCAGGGCGCTCTTCCTTGCGCCGCTGGAATTTCTGTTCGGGGGGCGGTGCGGACATGGGGATTTCTTTTTCCAAGTAAATAACTGACTAGTCAGTTATTTACTGTTGATGGGATATAGTGTCAACGCAATGCAGGCGTCAATCCCCTAACTATCTGAAATAATGTATGTTTTCTTTTCATGCGGACAGGATAAACCAGCCCACGCAGGGCGAGGATAAGCCCGCGATCCGCGTGGCGGCGCGCCAGGCGGGCAGCACTCAGTCGCCGCGTTCGCCGTCCGGATATGTCTCGCTATCGGCTGGCAGACGCTTGCCCTCCAGCTCGCGGCGGTGTCGCTCTTCTTCGATCTTCGCGCGTTTCTTGTCCGCGCCGGTCCGCCCGAATTTCACTCTGTTGGCGGCGGCCTTGTCGCTCTCGCGCTTTTTTTCCGCACGCCTTTGCGCATCGCGCTGCGTTTTCCGGAATGAGGCGAAATTAACTATATTTCCGCGATCCGAATCCATAATTTGCCTGCCATATGACGTCAGGCGGCCTACCGCCTTCGCTATTGGTGCGAGACTAGGCCAAAGGTGGTTCGCAGGAAACTGGGGTGGAGGTGTGCCGTCCCTGCATCCCGCCTTGCCGAGCTGGAGAGATTTTTGAACTCTATACTGACCTATATCGCCGGGCTGCTGGTCGTTCTGCTCTTCGCGGCTCTGGTGGGGCCGAGTCTCGTCGACTGGAATCAGTTCCGCGAAGAGATCGAAGCGCAGGCAAGCGACGCAACTGGACGGCCCGTGAGTATCGGCGGCGACATCCGCTTTCGTATTCTGCCGGCGCCGCATCTGACGCTTGGCAAGATCAAGGTGGGCCAGAACCCCGAAGCGGAATCGCTTCCCTCCGATCTGAACTTCGCCACTTTCGCCGAGATCGATGGAGAGGTTGCGCTGGCACCGCTTCTCAGCGGCGATATCGAGATTACCAGCGTTCGTATCGTCGAGCCCGAGTTCAACCTGGAAGTGCTTCCGGACGGTTCGGGAAACTGGCGAGGAATAGCCCTCGGCGAACGCATGCCTGAAGAGGGCATGTTTTCGCTCGCGTCCATCAGCCTTGAAAAGGCGAGCTTCGTCAACGGCACGGTGAACTATCGCAATCGGCTGAACGGACGGAGATGGAAGGCCAGGGATGTGAGCGGAGAGGTCGTTGCGACGTCGCTGCTCGGCCCGCTCAGGTCGGAGTTGACAGCGACAGTCGACGGGATTCCGGTCGCGGTCCGCATCGGGCTGGGAAGCTTTGCTGCCCAGAAGGCCTTCCGTGTCACAACGGAAATCGATTTCCAGGATCGGCCGCTGACCTTTCTCTTCTCGGGCGTGGCCACAGAGTTCTCGCTCGCCGCACGGCTCGATGGGAACGCACGACTCGAATTCGCGGAAGATGGTTCGGAGAAGACCGGCGCGGTGCGCGCTGATGCAGGCATGGTGATCGACGCGCGGCAGGCGACGCTTCGAAACGTGGCGATCGCGATGGGCGGCACGACGCTTGGCGGATCGGCGGAAATCAGGTGGGAACGGGATCCGGTTTTCTCGGCGCGGTTTTCCTCGGAGAGCTTCACGCTTGATCCGTTGTTCGACCGGGTCGAGCAGGGTGATGGCGAAAAGGAGACATCCGCCATCGAGCGTCTGCTGTCGGCCTCCCTGCCCGCGAACGCGGAAGGCGATGTCAGCATCGAAACGGGTGTGCTGCGCCTGCGGGGCTCGATCATTCGCGATGCGAAACTCGCGCTCTCGCTCGCCGGAGGCGCTGTCACGGTCGAAGAGGCGAGCGGAACGGTGGGTGGGCCAACCAAAATTTCCGTACAGGGAGTGCTTCGGCCGGATGAGAAGAGCCTCCGCCTGGAGGGAGAGACGAGTCTTGCGAGTGCCAATCTTCGCGGATTGGAGCAGTGGATTGCCGAATCCCGCGGACAGGAGCGGAGCGAGACAGCGAGCGCTTCACGCGTATCCCCCTTCGCCGCGCGCGCCGTGCTCCGTCTTATGCCGGGTGAATATGAATTCTCCGAGATCGAGGCGGCTCACGCAACGGAGCTGTCCGAGCCGCAGCTCCGAGGCCATGTCGTCTATCGCAATGGTGGAGAACGTCCCGCGATCGATGCCCGGCTCGATGTCGCCAATTTCACTTTCGATCCGCTTCTTGATCTTCTTCCCGAAGACAGCGACCCCTTTGCCTTTCTCGACGCGCATGACGTTGCGCTCAACCTGAAAGCGGAGCGGCTCGACATCTTCGGACAAAGCTTCGGACAGGTCGAAACGGAGATGATGCTCGACGCGGGCAAGCTCACCGTCGCGGATTTGACGATCGGCGATGCGGCTGGCGCTCGTTTTTCGTTCAGCGGCGAACTCACGGGTGTTACGACCGGCAAGCGCGAGGATGTCAGGGGCGCCTTCACAAGCACTATTGAGGCGGAACGTTTCGGCGGTCTGCTGGAAGCGGGCGGCATCGATGTGCCCGACGTGGAGGGCCCCGTAAGTCTCGTGGTAGCCGGCGCTTCCGGCGAAGCCGATGACAGCATGTCGCGCGTCGACACGCTCACCCTCAAGGGGTCCATCCGGGGAAGCCGCGTCGACGGCGTGCTGAAGCGTCTCCACGAGGGCGATGGCGGTATCGACAAGGTTGAGATGATCGGCAACGCCGTGAACGAGGAAGGCCGCATCCTGCTGGAGCAGCTTGGTCTTTCGCCGCGAGAGGGGCTCGCAGGCTCGGGCGCCGTTTCGGTGAAGCTCAGCGGCGCGCAGGATGAATTCGAGACGAATTTCCGGGTGAATGTCGACGGTACGACGCTTACCGCACGTGGCAAGGTTCGCGATCCTTTCGAGGCGTTGAAGTTCGAGGGCAGGACGGAAATAGCGGCGTCCGGCGTCATGCATGTGCTTGGTTCTTTCGGCGCGCCCGGGGTGCTTGCCGACTGGGTCGGTGCACAGGCGGCTGGCCCGGGATTCGTCTTTTCCTCCAACGTGGTCTGGGACAAGACGAGCCTGACACTGGACGGATTTGAGAGCGTGGCGGGAAGCTTCCGTGTTTCGGGCGACGCAATCTGGCGGGCGGGTGAAGGCGACAAGCTGCCTGTCCTCACGGGTACGTTCGAGAGCAATGCCGTCGATCTCACGCCGCTTGTCGAAGTTTCGGCGGCGGAGGAGGGCGTCTGGCCCGCAAGCGCGCTCGATTGGTCGCCTCTTGGTGCTTTCGACGCGGATGCGGACCTGAAACTGGGCCGCCTGTCGCTCGGTTCGCTCTCCGTTTCGAACGTCACGACCCATGTCTCCGTGTCGCATGGTGTGCTTACCGCATCTCCCTTTGCCGGAGAATTCGCCGACGGACGAATATCGGCCGGGGCGAGGATCGAAGGCGGCAACGGCGAACCGGGTATCGGGTTCACCGTGCTTGTGGAAGAGGCAAGCCTTGCCAAGGCTTTCTCCCAGGCATTCGGCGCTTCACCTGGAAGCGGCCGGCTCTCTCTCAATGCGCAACTGCAGGGACAGGGCCGAAGCTGGCTCGCGCTGATGTCCTCTGCCAATGGCGTTGGCAAGTTCGATGTGACGGACGCTGTGTTGCGTCCGTTCGGTCTCGAAAGTTTCAGCAAGGGGCTTGCGGATATTCAGACTATCGAGGCGTTCCCGGCGCTTGTGCCGGAGAGGCTCTGGCAGGGGGAAACGCCGGTGCGGAGCATTGGCGGCGGCTTTCTGCTGGAAGAAGGGGCGATGAGCTTCGCCGATGAAGAGATCGAGCTCGATGGCGGAACGGCGAAGGCCAGCGCGGCCTACGACCTCACGCGCCTCACTTCGAAGGCGGAACTGATCGTTGTGCCGGCGTCTCCGGAGGGTGCGCCGGCTTTCAGCATCACCGCGCGCGGACGGACAGGCGAGATGGAGGTCGAAGCCGACACGAATGCGCTTCAGGACTTCGTTGCAAAACGCATTCTGACGCGAAGCCTGGAGGAAACTGGTGCCGAAGTGCCGGATGAATTGCGCGATCTGATGGAACTGCCGCCATCGGTCAACGGCAGCATAGTTACACCTCTGCCGCGCCCGCCGGCTGCGAACTGACGCTTCAGCGCTCTGCGTCGCAGGCTGCGCCCCGGTTCTTCACTGCCTCCAGTACATAGACGCGAATGGCGGAGGAGAGACTGCCCTTGCCGCCGCGTGCCGTATCGATCCGGCGCACCAGCTCGTTCACCGATGTCTTGTCGGTGCAGGCGAGTTCCTTCAGCGTGTCCCAGAAGGGCGGTTCGAGCGAAATGCTGGTGCGGTGACCGGCTATGGTCACCGAGCGCTTGACTTCGTTTGTTCCTCCGTCGCCGTCCATCTGGTTCTCCGGCATTACTCCGGCGCGATCATCTTCTCGGGCCGGACGACCG
>JAGUWA010000171.1 GCA_020062605.1 Parvibaculum sp.
CTTCAACCTGCCGACGGTGGCCGAGTGGGTCAGCAACGCCGAGGAGGTCGAAATGCTGAGGCAGTTCGGCGTCGAGTACCTGCAGGGCTTCTATCTCGGCGAGCCGGCTCTGTCGCTGCCGGGCTCGGTGCACGGCATTGCCGACCGCCGCACCGTCGCCTGATCGTCACTTCTTTTTCGACAGGGCCTCGAGCTGGGCCTGCATCTGCGAAATCTGCTTCTTGAGCTCGTCGAGCTCGTCCTCGCGTTCTTCGCCAGCTTCGGGTGCGTCCGGGCTCTTTTCAGTCGCTTGCTGGTTCTTCGCGGTGCGTTCGGCCGTGCCGCCCGGAGCCCTGAAAGGCGAGAACATGCGCATGGCATTGTCGAACATTTCCAGATTGTGACGGATCTGATCCTCGAACTGGCTCAACCGCTCCCTGCCGCCGAGCACGTTCGTGACACGGTGCCGCAGCTTTTCCTGCTCCTTCGAGAAGCTGTTCATGCTCATTTCGAGGTAGGAGGGGATAAAGCTCTGCAGGCTGTCGCCGTAAAAGCGGATGAGCTGCCGGAGGAAGTTAATCGGCAGGAGATTCTGCCCCTTGCCCTCTTCCTCGAAGATAATCTGGGTAAGTACCGAGCGGGTGATATCGTCGCCGGTCTTTGCGTCCCGAACCACGAACTCCTTGCTCTGCTTCACCATTTCACACAGGTGGTCGAGCGTCACATAGCTCGACGTCGCGGTGTTATAGAGCCGCCTGTTCGCGTATTTCTTGATAACGATGACATCATCGTCCGTGGATGAGGTCTTTTTTGCCACGGCTGTCCCATCTCTCGTTTTGCAATGTTGTCTTGCAATGTTGTTGGGCGGGCCCACCTTTGCGACCGGTGACGGCAACTTGCCGCAACGGTCCCTTGCCCCCTGTCATTCGGCATTGTGACGCGGTATTGTTGCGCTGCGCAAGTCCCGCATTGCGATGCACCGAAAACAGTGTTACCGGCCGGTCCCGCGCTTGCCGGGCTGTCGCGTATAGCGGGGTCATACAGTTCTCCGGCCTGTACAGGCCGGTTCCAGGGAGCAAGCCATGAGCAAATCCGGTACCGAGGTGGTCATTGTCGGCGCGGCGCGTACGCCCGTTGGCTCTTTCAACGGCGCTTTGTCGAGCCTGCCCGCGCATGAACTCGGCCGGATCGCGATCTCCGCCGCTATCGAGCGGGCGGGCGTCGGGAAGGCCGACGTCTCGGAAGTCATCCTCGGTCAGATCCTTCAGGCGGGCCAGGGCCAGAACCCGGCCAGGCAGGCCTCCGTCAATGCCGGCATTCCCGTCGAAGTGCCGGCCTGGAGCGTGAACCAGCTCTGCGGTTCGGGCCTGCGCGCCGTCGCGCTCGGCCATCAGGCGATCGTCAATGGCGACAGCGAGGTCGTGGTGGCGGGCGGTCAGGAAAGCATGAGCCAGGCGCAGCACGCTGCCTATCTGCGCGCCGGCAACAAGATGGGATCGGTCGAGTTCGTCGACACCATGATCAGGGACGGGCTCTGGGATGCCTTCAACGGCTATCACATGGGCCAGACCGCGGAAAACGTCGCCGCGCGCTGGCAGATCACGCGTGACGAGCAGGATGCCTTCGCCGTTGCCTCGCAGAACAAGGCCGAGGCCGCGCAGAAGGCCGGGCGTTTCAAGGACGAGATCGCGCCGGTCACCATCAAGTCGCGCAAGGGCGAAACGACTATCGACAATGACGAGTTCATCAAGCACGGCGTGACGCTTGAGGGCATTCAGGGCCTGAAGCCTGCCTTCCAGAGGGACGGCGGCACGGTCACGGCGGCGAACGCGTCCGGCATCAATGATGGCGCGGCGGCGGTCGTGCTGATGAGTGCGGATCGCGCGGCGAAGGAAGGCCGCAAGGTACTTGGCCGGATCGTCTCCTGGGCGCAGGCGGGCGTCGACCCCGCCGTCATGGGGACGGGTCCGATCCCGGCCTCGCGGGCGGCGCTCAAGAAAGCGGGCTGGACCGTCGACGATCTCGACCTCGTCGAGGCGAACGAAGCTTTTGCGGCGCAGGCACTGGCGGTCAACAAGGATCTCGGCTGGAATCCGGAGATCGTCAACGTGAATGGCGGTGCCATTTCCATCGGCCATCCGATCGGCGCATCCGGCGCTCGTGTCTTCGTGACGCTGCTTCATGAAATGGAGAAGCGCAATGCGAAGAAAGGGCTTGCCACGCTCTGCATCGGCGGCGGCATGGGTATAGCCCTCTGCGTCGAGCGCTGAAGGTTTCCGCAGGTTAACGACGTTTCAGGACGAGGATATCCGACAATGACCAAAGTTGCGCTCGTAACGGGCGGTACGCGCGGCATCGGCGCCGCAATCTCGCTGGCACTGAAGAACGCCGGCTACAAGGTGGCCGCAAACTATGCCGGCAATGACGAGGCGGCCGCCGCCTTTTCGAAGGAGCATGGCGTCAATGTCTACAAGTGGAATGTGGGCGACTATGATTCCTGCGTGAAGGGTATCGCCGCCGTCGAAGCGGAACTCGGCCCCGTCGACGTGCTCGTGAACAATGCGGGGATTACGCGTGACGGTATGCTGCACAAGATGACGCCGGCGCAGTGGCGCGAAGTCATGGCGGTCGATCTCGATTCCATGTTCAACATGTGCCAGCCGCTCATCAACGGCATGCGCGAGCGCGGCTTCGGGCGCATCGTCAACATCTCCTCGATCAACGGCCAGAAGGGCCAGATGGGGCAGACGAACTATTCGGCGGCGAAGGCGGGCGTCATCGGCTTCACCAAGGCACTGGCGCAGGAAGTTGCGCGCAAGGGCGTGACGGTGAACTGCATCGCGCCGGGCTATATCGATACCGACATGGTGGCGGCGGTACCGGAGAAGGTGCTCGAAGGGATTATCGCGACGATCCCGGTCGGCCGTCTCGGCAAGGCGGAGGAGATCGCGCATTGCGTCGTCTTCCTCGCCGACGAGAAGGCGAGCTTCGTCACCGGCGCGACGATCACGGCGAATGGCGCGCAATATATCGCTGGATAAGAAAACCGCAGGCGAATGCAGAGACGCCCCGGATCTTGTCCGGGGCGTTTTCGTTCAGCCTGCCTCTTTTTCTGCTTCCGCCTGCAGGCGGTCGTACTCCTCGTCGCGGCCCGGCCGCGGCATGCCGGGATAGCGCCAGCTATCCGGCGGTCCGATATCGACATGGGCATAGGGCGTCTTTGTCGGATAGAAGCCTGCGCCGCCTTTCCCGAGCTTTTTCGCCACGCGGTAGACCTCCTCTGGATCGAGGAAATCCTGCGTGATGTCCATGGCCATGCCACGCATGTGGAAGCTGCCGGGATCGACGCCATTGCCGCGCCGGAAGAGCCAGTCATTCGTCTCGGGCGAACGATAGCCCGACATGGCGTAGATCGGGTTCTTCGAGCGCGTATTCGCGTCGATCTCCCAGAGAAGGTCGAGCAGTCCCGGATGGACGTCATGCACGTCGCCGGTACGCAGGTCGCGCATGAACCAGGAAACGCGCTTCAGCGCGTCTTCTTCGTAACCCTTGTCCGTCCAATAGGTGACGGTGAGTTTTTCGCCTGAATTGAGGCTCTGGAGGCGAAGCGTCCGCTTGTGAGGAGCGTCCGCGCGGACCAATGCGGGCGCCGCGAGGAGGCCGGCAGCGCCGAGACCGAGCGCCAGCGTCTTGCGGCGTGTCGGCAGAAATCGTCCCGGTGCGGATGTTGCTGTCATGGCAAGAGACTACTGAAGGGCGGTTGCGGGCTCAAGGGACGGCTTCAAGACTGCGGTTTCCGGTTCTTCGTCTCGTATGTCCACGCGGCGGACGGCACCGATCAGCGGGTCGCGCGAGGCGGCGGCCAGTTCACGTGCGCCTTCCTCCGGCACAAGCTGAGCGAAACTGTATCCATCTGCCCGAAGTGCGGCGATCAGCGAGGAAAGCATCTCCGCCGTGCGCGGTTTGGTGTCGTGAAGGATCAGAATGCCGCGGCCCACAGAGGCGATATTCCGAAGCGCCCGGGTGCGCACCTGCGCGGCGCTGATCGATCTCCAGTCGTCGGCGCCGAATTCGCAGGAAAGGGTCGCGATATTGCGCTCGCCCAGCCAGGCCATAAGGGGCTTGCTGTCATTGAGGCCGGGAAAGCGGAAAAAGGGCGCGAGCCTATCGCGGTCTTCCTCCGGCGCGGTTGCAAGTGCCAGCTCGACGGCGGCAAAGCCCTGCCGGATCTGGCGCCGGGCGCTTTCGAGCGAGAAATGGCGAAGATTGTTCGGATGAGACCAGGTGTGGGTGCCGATCGTGTGTCCGCGCGCTGCCACCTCGCGCACGATCTCGGGATGCTTCTGCGCATGGATGCCGACCATGAAAAAAGTCGCCTTCACGCAATGCCGGTCCAGAATGTCGAGAATGGCAGGAGTGGTTTCGGGGTTGGGGCCGTCGTCGAAGGTGAGCGCGACCTCCTTCGGTCCAAGTCCCGCCGAGCGGGCATATTGCATGCCGCCATAGGCGGGGCCGCCTTTCGCCGGAACCGCAACCACGGATGTTTCGGCGGGGCAGGCCGTTTCCGCACGCGCAGGCAGGCTCGCGCAGAAGAGCGCGGCAAGAATGCCCAAAGCGGCGAGAACGGATTTCACCTTCAGCCCCCCACGGACCGGCGATCGTCACATCAGATCACAGTCTAGCGGGATAGCGGCGTCCGGCCAGCGCAGGGCGGCAACAGAGCCACCGAAAAGCGACGAGGGTTAACCCGCCGGGTGCCAGCCGGGTTCGGCCATTTCAAAGCCGGCGAACTCGAATCCGGGCGCCACCGTGCAGCCGACCAGCGTCCAGAGGCCAAGCGGTTCCGCCGCCTGCCAAACTCTCGCCGGAACGACGAGCTGCGGTCGCTCCCCTGCGTCGAGGTTCTGTCCGAGCAACAGCGTTTCCGGCGCCCGGCCTTCCTCGTAGCGCGACAGCGCCAAGGGTCCACCCGCATACCAGTGCCAGATTTCAGCCGCATCGACGCGGTGCCAGTGCGAACGCTCGCCTTCCTTCAAAAGGTAATAGATGGCGGTCGAATGGGCGCGGTCCCCTGCCGGATCGCGGAACGTCTCCGCGAAGTAGCCGCCTTCGGGGTGCGGCTCCATGCCGAGGAGGTCGATGATGGCGTCGGCGTCCATGCCGGCGTCGAATGAGGCCATGTCAGAAATTATCCTTTCTCTTTCGAGTTTCGGCAAAGACATCGACATCCGGCGCAGCTTCGAGGCCAAGCACACGGCGCAGGTCCGGGCTTGCCGCGCGCAGAAATGGGTTGGTTCTCTTCTCGATACCGATTGTCGTCGGCACGGTCCATTCACCGCGAGCGCGTTTTTCGTCGATCTCCTTCGCGCGGGCCGCGAGCGCGGCATTGTCCGGCTCGACGGAGAGCGCGAAGCGGGCGTTTGCCTGCGTATATTCATGTGCGCAGTAGACGACGGTGTCGTCCGGCAACTCCATCAGCTTGCCGAGCGACGTCCACATCTGCTGTGCCGTGCCCTCGAAGAGGCGCCCGCAGCCCAGTGCGAACAGCGTATCGCCCACGAATGCCACGTGTTCCTGATCGAAGCTGTAGGCGATGTGGCCTCGCGTGTGGCCCGGCACGTCGATCACGCGGGCGCGTGCGGCGCCAAGTTCCACGATGTCGCCTTCGCCGACCGCGCGGTCGATGCCGGGAATGAGATCTTTCTCTCCCTTGGGCCCGATCACCGTGCAGCCCGTCTTCTCCTTGAGCTCGGCGTTGCCGCCCGCATGGTCGAAATGGTGATGGGTGTTCAGGATGTGAGTAAGCGTCCAGCCCTTTTCCTCGAGGGCGGCGAGGATCGGCTTCACCTCCGGCGTGTCGATCGCCGCCGTTGCGCCGGAGACAGGCTCATGGACCAGATAGCCGTAATTGTCGTTCAGACAGGGAAACTGGTGAATTTCAAGCTTTGCCATCTCGTCTCCTCCGGGGATACCGGCTTTTCGGGCCCGTTTGCCCTCCGTTAGTCTCATCCGGTATAGGCTTCGTCCCTAAGGTAATGATCCCGGGCGCCCGCGTGAACCCGGCCTCGCCGGATTTGCTAGAGTGAACTCCATGCATATGGATGTGATTGATCTGCGCGATTTCTACGGCCGTCCCCTGGGGCGTGTCGCGCAACACCATATCGCGCGGCGTGTCGAAGAAATATGGCCGGATGTGCGCGGGCTGAACCTGCTCGGTCTCGGTTTTGCGACGCCCTATCTTGCGCCCTTTCTGGGAACGGCGCAGCGCGTCATCGGCCTCATGCCCGCCCGGCAGGGCGTCATGCAGTGGCCTGCGGACGCGCGCTGCCTCACCGGTCTTGTCGACGAGCGCGAACTGCC
>JAGUWA010000087.1 GCA_020062605.1 Parvibaculum sp.
AACAATCGCCCGCGCGTCTATGTGCTCGACATCGAGACCGGACAGCAGGAAGTGGTCGGCGAGTTTCCGGGCATGACCTTCGCGCCGCGCTTCTCGCCGGATGGTCAGAAGATCATCATGAGCCTTCAGCGTGGCGGCAATTCCGACATCTACACGATGGACCTTCGCAGCCGGCAAGTGACGCGCCTTACCAACACGGCCGCGATCGACACGGCGCCAAGCTATTCGCCCGACGGACGGCAGATCACCTTCGAATCGGATCGCGGCGGCTCGCAGCAGATCTACGTCATGGATGCTGACGGCTCGAATCAGCGGCGCGTCAGCTTCGGCCAGGGCAGCTATGCGACGCCGGTCTGGTCGCCGCGCGGCGATCTGATTGCCTTTACCAAGATCACGGGTGGCCGTTTCGTCATCGGCGTGATGCGGCCGGACGGTACCGGCGAGCGGGTGCTGACCGAGGGCTATCACAATGAGGGACCGACCTGGGCGCCGAACGGGCGCGTGCTGATGTTCTTCCGCGAGACGCGCGGCGCGCAGGGCGGGCCAGGTCTCTGGTCGGTCGATGTGACGGGCTACAACGAACGTCCCGTGCCGGCCGTGACCATGGCCTCCGATCCGGCCTGGTCGCCCCGTATCCAGTAGGGGTGCCAGTATTCGGCACCGGCTGGCCGACCGACTGCTTGGCCGTTTGATGTAAAAATGTCACTTAATCTTGACTTAAAAGTCGCATGATATTTGTTGGTTCTTGCCTGATACTCGGTTGCTGGCTAGTATCGTGTTGCGGTACAGCAACCCCAGCGTCGGCCAATTGCGGGCGACGTAAACTTCGGTTCGGAACGATGCCGGTCCGAAAAGGTTCTCTAAATACAGCGCCGCCTCCGGGTAAGTCGGGTTCCAGCCTGATTTTACTGCGGGGGCTGCTCGTGCGAGACTGTCTAATCAATTGAGCGCTGAGGCGCCATGGCCGCTGAGATCAAAAGGAGATCACCCGAATGAAGTCCCCGAATGCTGGCCTGCGGTTTGCTGCCGTGGCCGCTGCTTTCCTGATGCTCGCTGCTTGTTCCTCGACCGACGAGGCAGCCGGCGGTTCCTCCTCCTCCTCGACCTCCGGCCAGATCGCGCCGGGCTCGCAGGAAGACCTGGTGGCCAATGTTGGCGACCGCGTTTTCTTCGACACCGACAAGTCGTCGCTCAGCGACGATGCGCGCGCGACCCTGCAGCGGCAGGCCGCGTGGATGGAGCTCTATCCGAACCTGACCTTCACGCTTGAAGGTCATGCGGACGAGCGCGGCACGCGCGAATACAACCTTGCGCTCGGTGGCCGTCGCGCCAACGCCGCGAAGGATTACCTCGTAAGCCTCGGCGTCAACGCCAGCCGTCTCAACACCGTGTCCTACGGCAAGGAGCGCCCGGTCTGCCTCGAGTCCAACGAGAACTGCTGGGGCCAGAACCGTCGCGCTGTGACGGTCATCGCCTCTGGTGCCGCGAGCTAACCGGCTTCGAGCGAATCCGGGTTCGCGAAAAGAATGAAAGCGCTCTTCCGCTTTGCGGGAGGGCGCTTTTTTCATCCGTTTGCGGTGTGTTCGATGCCGCAATTTGGTCGTGTTTGACTTTAAGATAGCGTCCTGATTTGACATCCGAACGGGAGGTTCGATTGCGGCCCGATCGTCGCCCCATAAATTCCGTCTTTGCCTGCGTTGCCGTTGTGGCGCTTGCCGGCGGGTCTTTGATCGCCGCGGGAGCGGCACTCGCCCAATCCGGCGACATGGATCCGCGCGGCATCGCGAACCGGCTCGACCGGATCGAACGCGAGATTTCCGACCTCCAACGTCAGACCTATAGCGGCGGTGCTTCCTCCGGTGCGCCGGTCGTCATGGACAGCGGTGCCAGCACCGCAGACCTCCAGGCGCGGGTGGTTGAACTGGAAGAGCGGGTTCGCGATCTCAATGGCCGCCTCGAAGAGGCGCACCACCGCGCGGAAATGCTTCAGCGGAATCTCGAAGCTTTCCAGCAGGATGTCGATCTTCGCTTCCGGGACGCAGGTGGTAGTTCTCCCGCCGCTCCTTCAGGCGACGGGGCCGGCGCACAGTCGTCGGTTGCCCCGGACACATCTGCTGCGGATGCACCTGCGTCCGGCGTTTCGGCCGGTTCCGCACCGTCCGTGCTGCCCAACGGCACCCCGGAGATGCAGTACGAATTCGCGATCGACCTGATGAAGCGTGGCCAGTACGACAAGGCGCGCGCCGCTTTCCAGGAATTCCTGCATATCCATCCGAAGAACGCCCTGGCGGGCAACGCGCAATACTGGCTCGGCGAAACCTATTACGCGCAGAACGACTACAAGCGCGCGGGCGATGCCTTTCTGACGGGCTATACGACCTATGCGTCGAGCAGCAAGGCGCCGGATAGTCTGCTGAAGCTCGGCATGAGCCTTGCCGCACTCGACAACAAGGATGCGGCATGCACGGTCTGGGGCGAGCTCGGTTCGAAGTTTCCGCAGGCGTCGCCGTCCGTCGTTGCGCGTGCGAAGCTCGAGCGGCAGAAGGCCGGCTGCTGATCCTTTGACATGGGGGACGACATGAACGCGCAGGACGAAACCGCGCGATCCCCGTCTCCCGTTTCCGCCAAAGAATTTGCCGCGCGCCTTTCGTCTCTCGATCCGGGCCGGTCGGTCGCGGTCGCGTTTTCGGGAGGGCCGGATTCACTGGCGCTTCTCATCCTCGCCGCGCGCTGGGCGGGCAAGCGGAAGGGCACCGCGGTGCATGCCTTCACCGTCGATCATGGACTTCGTGCCGCCTCGGCCCGCGAGGCGAAGGAAGCGGCGCGCCTTTCAGCGAAGCTCGGCGTGCCCCATCGCGTCCTGAAGTGGAAGGGCGAGAAGCCTGCCACAGGCATTCAGGCCGCCGCGCGCGAGGCGCGATACGGTCTGCTGCTTGAGGCATGCCGCGATGTGGGCGCAAGCGATCTTCTTGTCGCGCATCACCTCGAAGACCAGGCAGAGACCTTTCTTCTGCGGCTCTCACGCGGCAGTGGCATAGACGGTCTCTCCGCCATGCCTGCATCGCGTCTGCTGTCGGAAGACGGCATGGCTGTGCGCCTGCTGCGTCCGCTTCTCGATCTGCCGCGGGAGAGGCTGCTGGCAACGGTTGCGAAAGCGCGTCTCACGCCGATTCATGATCCGAGCAATGAGGACGAACGCTTCGACAGGGTGAAAGCGCGAAAGGCTCTCTCGATCCTCGCGCCGCTCGGGCTCGATGCCGGTCGCCTTGCCCGCACGGCGGCGCAGATGGGGCGGGCGAGGGAAGCGCTCGAAGCCGAG
>JAGUWA010000013.1 GCA_020062605.1 Parvibaculum sp.
GGGGGCAGGCCGGCGAGGCGCGCAAACCCGCGCTCGATGAGGCCTCGAAGCTCGCACTCGACGCCGTTTCGCTCGAACCGCGTTTCGTGCCTGCTGTCGCGCTTGCCGCTGCGCTCTGCGCGGAGACGGGGCGCATCCGCAAGGGCATGAAACTCATCGAGGATGCGTGGAGCGCCGTGCCGCACCCCGATCTCGCCGATGTCTGGCTCAATCTGATCGAAGACGAGAGCGGCTATGCGCGCGCGGAACGCGCGAAGGCCCTTGCTGCGCGCAATCCCGAAGATGTCGAGAGCCATATCCTCGTCGCCCGCGGTGCGATCGGCGCGCGCGACTGGGAGGCTGCTCGTGAAGCGCTTGCGCCCCACGCGGGCCCGTTGGCAAGCGAGCTGCCTACTCAACGCGTCTGCGAACTCATGGCGGAGATCGAAGAAGGCGAGTATGGCGATCGCGGCGCGGCCCGCGGCTGGCTGACACGGGCGCTGCATGCGCCGCAGGATCCGCAATGGACAGGCAACGGCTATCGTTCGGCGAGGTGGTCTCCGATCAACCCGGTCACCGGCGAGTTCGATGCTCTCGAATGGACGGCGCCAGCCGGCGTGCTGGCGCAGGAGGAGGCCCACACAGCTGCCGGGAAAGCCGAGGAAAGCATCGCTCCGGCCGGTGCGGAAGAGGCGCCGGAAGCTGCCGTCGACACGGTCCGCGCCCTTCGCGAAGCCGGGAAGGCGAGCGAGGTACTTGCCTTCCAGCCACCCCTGCCTGACGATCCCGGTCCGGATGACGAGGGCGAGAACAGGCGGGAGGGGGAACGCAAATGGTAAGGCGGATACTGGCGGGCACGGTGACGCTCGTTCTGCTGGCGCTGGCGGTGATCGTGATCTCGGTGGTCCAGTTCGATTTGCCGCGCGAGAAACTTGTCGGCAAATATGCGGGCGGCGCGTCGCAGTTTGTAACCTTGCCGAGCGGCGCCAGCGCGCATATGCGCGACGAGGGCAATCGCGAAGGCCCGGCGCTGGTGCTCGTGCATGGCTCCAATGCCTCACTCCACACCTGGGAGCCCTGGGTCGCGGAGCTCGGCGATACCTATCGCATCATCAGCATGGACCTGCCGGGCCACGGACTGACGGGGCGCGTGCCGGGTGACGATTATACGCGCGCGGGCATGACGTCCTTCGTTCACGAGCTCATGGGCACGCTTCATGTCGAGCGCTTTGCGATCGCGGGCAATTCGATGGGCGGCGGGGTGGCCGCGCTCTATGCGCTGGAGCATCCCGAGCAGGTGTCAGCGCTCATTCTGGTCGATGCCGCAGGCATTCCGTTGAAGCGCGACGATGACGACGTACCGCTCGCTTTCCGGGTAGCGGGCATGCCCGTCATCAGCCAGGTGATGCGTTACGTGCTGCCGCGCTCGCTGGTCGAGGAAGGAGTGCGCAAGGTTTTCGTCGACCAGTCGAAGGTGACGGACGAAATGGTCGCGCGCTATTTCGACCTGTCGCTGCATGAGGGCAACCGCGATGCGACGCGGATGCGTTTTGCAAGCTATGCCTCGCGCGACGAGGAAGCCTTCGCGGCGCGGCTCGGCGAGATCGAGGCGCCGGTGCTGGTCATCTGGGGTGACAAGGACGGGCTCATCCCCGTCTCGGCGGCCTACGAGTTCGAGCAGCGGATTCCGCAGGCGGAACTGGTGATTTTCGAGAATGTCGGCCACGTACCGATGGAAGAGGTGCCCGGAGAGAGCGCCGCGGCGGTTCGCGCCTTCCTCTCGAAAGGACAGGCCGAGGTTGCGGCGGGACCGGCGGAGGGCGCCGGGGAGGCCATCGATCTCCCCCTGCCGGAAAGCACGGCCGCCGAATAAGGGCCCAAATCGCTGCAAGCCTCTTTCTCCCTGTTGCCAAAGCCTCGGTGGCGGGGTATCTGAGGGCCCTCGCAGGCTGGCCGTTTCGCCGGTCCCGGCGCCGCTTTAGCTCAGTTGGTAGAGCACCTCATTCGTAATGAGGGGGTCGGGTGTTCGAGTCACCCAAGCGGCACCATTTTCCCGTCTCTATCTTTCCCGCTTTCCGTTCTGGTGTCCTACCGCCAGGCCCACTAGATTCGCGCGTGCGCAACGCGGCGGCACACATGGCGCAGATGAGGTTCCCCCATGAGCGAAGCTCCTTCGGACAAGATCGCCCGCTTCGACGGCCGCATGGTGATGGTCGGCTTCGGCAGCATCGGGCAGGGCGTGCTGCCGCTTCTTCTTCGTCATATCGACATCGAACCGGACCGGATCACCATTGTTACCGCCGAGGAGCGGGGCCGGGCGGAAGCCGAGGAACTTGGCGTGAAGTTCATGGTGAGCCCGCTCAGGCAGGGCAATTATCTCTCCATTCTCGAGCCGCTTCTCTCGTCGGGGGATTTCCTCGTCAACCTTTCCGTCGATGTCTCGAGCCTTGCACTGGTCGAGTTCTGCCGTTCCAAGGGCGCGCTCTATCTCGACACCTGCATTGAGCCCTGGAGCGGGCAATATACTGACGCGAAGCGTTCGCCGTCGCAGCGTTCCAACTATGCGCTGCGTGAGAATGCGCTGGCACTGCGCGACAAATATGAAGGCGGTCCGACGGCGATCCTTACGCATGGCGCCAATCCCGGCCTCGTTTCGCATTTCGTCAAGCAGGCGCTGCTCGATATCGCCTGCGCGACGGGCGTCGAGACGAGCGTGCCAAAGAGCCGCGAGGAATGGGCCCGCCTTTCGGCGCGGCTCGGCATCAAGGTCATTCACATCGCCGAACGCGACACGCAGGTTTCGCCGATCCCGAAAGCGATCGGCGAATTCGTGAATACCTGGTCCGTCGACGGTTTTGTCGGCGAGGGATGCCAGCCGGCCGAGCTTGGCTGGGGTACGCATGAGCGACACTTTCCGCCGGACGGACATTCGCATTCGAGCGGTTCGCGCTGTGCGATCTACCTTGCGCGGCCGGGCGCGTCGACGCGGGTCAGGAGCTGGACGCCGAACGAAGGACCCTATCACGGCTGGCTCATCACGCATGGCGAGTCCATCTCGCTTGCGGACTATCTCACGATGCGGGAGGGCGATGAGGTGAAATGCCGACCGACCGTGCATTACGCCTATCACCCCTGCCATGTCGCCGTTTTGTCGCTCCATGAACTCGCAGGCAAGAACTGGAAGGTCCAGCCGCACAAGCGGCTGATGATGGAGGAAATCACCGAGGGCGCGGATGAACTCGGCGTGCTCCTCATGGGGCATGCCAAGGGCGCCTACTGGTACGGCTCGAATCTTTCCATCGAGGAAGCGAGGCGGCTCGTGCCGCACAACAATGCGACGAGCCTGCAGGTGACGGTGGCCGTGCTCGCGGGCGTCGTCTGGGCAATAGAGAACCCGCAACGCTGGATCACCGAGCCCGAGGAGATGGACTTTGCCCGTATCCTCGAGATCGCGCGCCCCTATCTCGGCCAGATGGTTGGTGCCTATAGCGACTGGACGCCGCTTCTCGACCGGGGACTTCTGTTCAAGGAAGACCTCGACGAAGACGATCCCTGGCAGTTCAAGAATTTCCGCGTCGTCTGACGCGCTTTCATCGTGCCCGCAAACGGAAAGGCCGTTCCTTCGCGGGAAGGAGCGGCCTTTCGCCTGTCGGAGGCTACCCGCCATCTTGTACGCGCCGGGGAAGGCAACCCTCAGACGAGTGGCAGGCGCGGGCAGTCTCTTCAGCCGTGTTGCGGTGCGCCGCGATAACGCAGGCCGGCTCTGCTCGCCCGGGGTTTATCCTTGTGGCCTTCGGCGGAGTGGTAGCTTGCTCCGCGATAATTCAGAACAACGTCCTTCGATGGAGCCACATTGTGATCGCCGTGATGGGCGGCGCCCCTATAGGTCAGATCGGTCATGGAAGCCTCCTGTGCTGCCTGTATTTCTTGATACATAATATGAGTAAGATGTGTAAGTTTGTCAATAAGCTTAAAGGAAACAGATACACATTCTTTGGACAGGCTGCCGCTCCGCTGCTAGAAAAGGGCCAACCCCTTGCGTTTCAGGCATTTTTTCCAGGTCCTCGGGGCGAAGCGTGATGTCCCGATAGTGTGTACGAGGATGAATATGGAAAAACTTGACCAGAGAATTCAGCTGGTAGCTTCGGTCGAGTTCAACAATGTGGTTGACCGATGGCGCCGCGAGCAGGCGGACCTGCCGTCCCGGTCGGAGGCGATCCGGCGGCTTGTCCTTCACGGTCTCGAATATGAGAAGAGCTTTCCCATGCGCATGATCACCGCCATCATCCGGCCTCACAAATACGAGGAATTGCGCGATGCGCTGGTTGCCATCGGTATCGAGGGCATCACGGTCACGCAGGTTCAGGGCTTCGGCCGGCAGCGCGGGCATTCGGAGATTTATCGCGGTGCCGAATACCAGGTGATGGAAGTGCCGAAGGTCCGCATCGACGTGGCCGTGAGCGCCGAACTCGTCGAGAAAGCGGTTCGCGCGATCGAGCGCGCCGCCAGCACCGGCAAGACCGGCGACGGCAAGATCTTCGTTCAGCCGCTTGAACAGGTGGTGCGCATCCGCACCGGCGAGACCAACGAAACCGCGCTCGGCTAACCCGCCGCAGTGCCGCTCTCGATCATTCCCGCTATTTCGTCTTCGCCGAACCCGAAATCGGCCAGAACTGCCCTCGTATGCTCGCCGATCGTGGGAGCGCGGCGGGGCTTGCGTTTTTCCTCCCCGGCCATCCGGATCGGGCTGTCCACCGTTCTCAGGCCGCCCGCACCCTCGATCTCCGGCAGCAAGCCATTCGCCGCGACCTGCCGGCATGCGAGGTGATCGCCCGGCTGGGCGATCGGTCCGAAGGTGATCGTCGCCTCTTTTACTAACGCCGCGTTTACCCGGCCGCAACGATCCCGTCCCTATTCTCAGGGAAACGCAAGCAGGCGGGGAAAACCACCAGATGCAGAGCCACCAGCGACGCATTTCGCCCGGCCGCCGGAAGTCGCTTCTGGCGGACTACTCGGCAAATCTGGGCGAACTCGTCTCGCGCCGGAAGGCGGAGGCGGCATTGCGTTCGGCCAAGGTGGAATCCGACATGGCCAGCCGCACGAAGTCGGAATTCCTCGCCAATATGAGCCATGAGCTCAGGACGCCGCTCAACGCCATCATCGGCTTCTCGGAATTCATCCAGCATATCGGGGCGAACGGACAGCCCTCCGACAAGACGGTGGAATATGCTTCCCATATAGCGGGTGCCGGCCGCCACCTGCTCAACATTATCTCGGATATCCTCGACATCTCGAAAATAGAGAGCGGCACCTTCCAGCTCACGAAGGAGAACCGCGACCTCCGGGAGCTGATCGATGCCTGTGTCGTGCTTGTCGAACCGCGTATCCGCGAGAAGAAGCAGGTGCTGGAAATCAAGGCCGACCCGGTCCTGCCGCAGGTGCCCGTCGATGTTCGCCGTGTCAAGCAGGTGCTGATCAACCTGCTTTCCAATGCGCACAAGTTTACGGCGGAAGGCGGGCGCATCGTGCTCGTTGCGACGCGGACGCCCGACGATGGCGCGACGATTGCCGTCGCCGATACGGGCATCGGCATGACGAAGGAACAGATCGCATACGCGATGACGCCCTTCGGACAGGTACAGGCGAGCTACGCGCGGGGGCATGAGGGAACGGGGCTCGGCCTTCCGATTGCGGCGGCGCTAACAAAACTCCATGGCGGCGAGTTCCAGGTCTACAGCGAACCCGGGAAGGGAACGACCGTGTTCTTTACCCTGCCGCCTCTTCGCCAAGGCGAGAAATCCACGCACCATCAGGATCATCTGTCATGACGACCTTGCCCAGCGCCGACGCAAAAGCGCTTGCGGATGCCAGCGACGGTCCGGAGGCCCCGCCCTTTCTCGACCGGCGAGGAAAGCCGGCAGCGCCGCCGCAGCGGATTGCGCATATCGTTTCGGTATCGGGCTCGCAGGCGATCGCCGTGCTCGAACGTGACCGGCATTCGCCCGAAGGCGGACCGCGCGTCGAAATCGGCCAGCTTGTGAAGGTACCCACGCCGCTTTCGACGGTTGTCGGCCTCGTCTCCGCGGTCAGCGCGCCGACGCCGGCAAGTGGCGGCGATGCCGAGGACATCAGGCTCATCGAACTCAACCTCGCCGGCGAAGTGGTCGACGACCCGCATGACGGGCGGCTCTCGTTCCGCCGCGGCGTGTCTCATCTGCCGACGATTGGCGATCCCGTTCTGGCGGCGGATCGCCACGACCTGACGCGCGTCTATACGCAGCCGAATGTGGCGACGATCGAGGTCGGCACTCTCTTTCAGGATGCCGCCGTTCCCGCGCGCTTCATCATCGACGATCTTCTGGCGAAGCATTTCATCGTTGTCGGTACGACGGGGTGCGGAAAATCCTGCGCGCTTACCGCCATCCTGCAGCGCGTCCTCGACGGGCATAGTCACGCGCACATCGTGATGCTGGACGTGCATAACGAATATCCGACGGCGTTCGGAGATCGAGCCGAGCTCATCGACCCGAGCAACCTCAACCTGCCATTCTGGTTGCTCAACTTCCAGGAGCTGTCGGCAGCGTTGACGAGCGGCGATACCTCTCACGATGCGGAAGTCGAGATCCTGAGCGATGCCGTGATTGCCGCGAAACGCCGCTATTCCGACGCTTCGTCACAGAGGCAGATCGCGCGCCGGCCTGGCGACAATGGCGGCGTGACGGTCGATGCGCCGACGCCGTTCCGTCTCTCCGATGTCGTCGCCTTCATCGACGAGCAGCTCGGCAAGCTCGACCGGACGCAGAAGACACTCCCCTTCCGGAGGCTCAAGAACAGGATCGAGACGCTGGCGAGCGATCAGCGCTACAGCTTCATGTTCGGCAGCCTGCAGGTGCAGGATACGATGACCGACATCCTCGGGCGATTGTTCCGAGTACCGAACGACGGGCGACCGATCACGGTCATCGATTTGTCGACGGTGCCTCCGGAAATTCTCGACGTCGTCATTTCCGTCATCTCGCGGCTTGCCTTCGACCTTGCCGTCTGGAGCAAGGGCGGCTTGCCGATGCTCCTCGTCTGCGAGGAGGCGCATCGATACGCACCGGCGAATGCGGGCGAAAGTTTTGCGCCGACGCGGCAGGCGCTGTCGCGCATTGCAAAGGAAGGCCGCAAGTACGGGCTGTCGCTTGCCCTTGTTACGCAACGTCCCTCGGAGCTCGATACCACCATTCTCTCCCAGTGCAGTACGGTCGTCGCGATGCGTCTTTCGACCGAGCGCGATCAGCAGGTGATGCGCGCCAACACTCATGACGGGGCGCTCGACCTGCTCGACTTCCTGCCGCTTCTCGGCGACCGCGAGGCCATCGTTCTGGGGCAGGGCGTCGGCATGCCGATGCGCATCAAGTTCGCCGATATCGCCCCCAGGGGCGTGCCGCGGAACCTCAACAGCGGCTTCTCGCAATCCTGGAGCCGGCCCAATCTCGACCGGGCCGGCCTCGAGGCGATCGTTTCGCGCTGGCGTCAGGCGGGCCGCGAGCGGAACGGTTCCTAGGAAAACATCCGCGACACAATGCCCGCGATGGCAGGGCGCCGCCGCGGATGCGCGCCCTCCGGACTCTGTTATGCTTGCGGTCTTGCATCCCACTGTCCAGAGAGGCTCACCATGTTTCGCCCGCTCCTGCCGGTTCTTCTGCTGCTCGCGCCGATCCTTGCCTCCTGCGGTGAGAACGCGACGAGCGACATAGCGGTGAACGATGTCTGGGCGCGGGCAAGCGTGACCGATACGGGCGCTGCCTATGCCAGGATCGAGAACAGGGGCGGGGCAGACGACACGCTGATCGAGGCGCTGTCGCCCGTGGCGGAGCGGGTCGAAATTCACGACATGACGATGGAAGGCATGGTGATGAAGATGCGCAAGCTCGACGCGCTCCCGGTTGAGGCGGGAGAGACCGTGACGCTTGCGCCGGGCGGCAAGCACATCATGCTGATCGGGCTTCACGGGCCCATCGAAGAAGGCGCATCGGTTCCGCTGACGCTGGTCTTCGAAAAGGCGGGCAGGATCGAGACCGAAGCCCCGGTGCGCGCCGCCGGTCAGGGCGGGCGTTGAGGTGTCGGGAGTTCTCTCTCAGCATCGTCTTTGCCGGGCTTGGGGCGACTGATTCGGATCCGGAAATTGCTGCACTGCATATAATCAGTGTGCGGCGCAATATTCTTACGAAACCGGGCTCAGCGCTCTCCAGCAGACATTACGCGCGTGTCATAAATGCCATAGAGAGCATCAATATTGCATTCGTGTGTGGCAACCTCACCCCGCAGGCTTGACTCAAACCCGCAATAAATGTCGGCTAGTGCTTGAGGGATGCTGACTGACCGGGGGGAAACAGTCGAAATGCTTTCCGATTTCTCCTCCCGGCCAGGCTGCAAAGTTAGTGAAGCCATCGAGGATCGAGGAGGATCGCTCCATGAAAAGAAGAATTGCCCAAAAAGTGTTTTTGGGCGGCATGACGGGTGCGGCAATGCTGCTGGCCGTCGGAACGGCTCATGCCGTCGAATTCAAGTTCGGGGAAGCCAATCTCCAGATCGACAATCTGGTTTCGGTCGGCACCGGATTCCGGACCTCCAAACAGGATTGTACCCACGTTGCGATTCCGAACGGCGGCTGCTCCGCCGGAAACGGCGCCGGAATGGGTCTCAATGACGATGACGGCAACATCAATACCGACCAGTGGGATCCCTACACCGCAACCGTCAAGATCACGACCGACTTCGATCTTCAATGGCAAAATTTCGGCGCATTCGTTCGCACCAAGGCGTTCTACGACTACTGGGTGAACGAGGAACTCGGCACCAGGAACAACCGGTTCGGCAAGCGTCCTCTCGTTGACGCGGCGCGCGGCGATGCGGCACGGGATTTCGGCGGAAGAAGCTTCGACATTCTCGATGCTTTCGTGTACGGGAATTTCGACGTTGCGGGCATGCCCTTAAATGTCCGCGTCGGCAAGCAGGTTGTGAACTGGGGTGAAAGCCTCTTCATCCAGGGCGGTATCAATTCCTTTCTGCCGATCGACGTGACGGCCATCCGCACGCCCGGTTCGGAACTGAAGGAGGCGCTGATGCCGACGCCTTCCGTGTTCGCGTCCATCGGGCTGCCGGGCAGCGTAACGGTCGAGGCTTTCTGGCAGTTCGGGTGGCAGAAAACGGAACTGGACGCCTGCGGCACCTTCTTCAGCACCACCGACGCCGCCTGCGAGGGCGGTGCATATGTCATGTTCGTCGGAGAATATCCGGGTCCCGTCCTGATTCCCCGTCGTGCGTCCGAGGAGGGCGACGACACGGGCACCTTCGGCGTGGCGATCAAGCATTACGCGGAAAACCTCGGAATGGGGACGGATCTCGGTCTGTATTTCACGCAGCAGAGCCTGGTCGTGCCGGTCGGCACGTTTTCGCTTGGCGATTTCGGCGCCGCGACGGCAGGTCTTGGTGCACCGTCTGCCGACCTGGCGTCCTTTTGCGGCGCCTTCGGGCAAGCGACCTTTTTGGGTTGCGCGACAACTCCAATTGTGGCTCTCGGCGGGTTGACGGCCTTGGAGGCCGGCGTGGGTGCCGTCGCGGCGACAAAGAACTACCTGATGCAGTATCCCGAAGACGTCCAGACCGTCGGTGCCAGCTTCAATACGTCGATTCCGCTTTTCGGCGGGTCGGCCTTTTCCGGCGAAGTGGCGTTTACGCCCGATATGCCGTTCACGCTCAGCGACCCGGAAATCAATTCCGCCGAACTGGATGCCATCGACGCCTGTTCTTTTGCCTTGGGATTGCCGGCCGGCAGCTGTATCAGCCAGGGAAGCCAGAACGCCGGATTCGCCTATGCGCCGGGCGACGTGATCCGGGGCTATGACGAGTTCGATGTCATAACGGGTCAGCTTGCGACAATCAGCACGCTCAACCCGTCGGCGGCCCTTCCATCCCTGATCGGTTCGGACTTGATGATCCTGATCGCAAATGTCGGCTTCCAGTATCTTCCCGATCTTTCGGACAGCACGAACAGGCTGGCCGCTCCGCGGGCGGCGAATACGCACCCCGATCTGGCCGCCGCGATGATCCTCGGCGATTCGGCTTGTGGTGCAGCCGCGGCCAGCCCCCTGGTTCCGGATTGCAAACTGGCTTACGCGACGTCCAGTTCCTGGGGTTACCGCCTCGCGGCCACCGCGGACTACAATAACGTTTTCGGAACGGCCTGGACGCTCACGCCGGTTCTTCAGTGGGCGCACGATGTGAATGGCGTGTCGGCCGGCCCGGTCGGTCCCGGTTTCGTCGACGGCAAGAAGACCATCAGCATCGGCCTCAACGCCAATCTCCAGAATACGTGGCGTGCGAATATCCAGTACACCAACAGTTTCGGTAACGAGTTCAAGAACTTTTCCAGCGACAAGGATTTCGTCACGATGACGGTCTCCTACGCGTTCTGATCCTTCGGAACATGTGTGAAGCAAATGAGCCCGGCGGTTTCGACCGCCGGGCTTTTTCATTTCCGCGATGCGCGGGCGCCTTGAATGGAGAGGGCAAGCGAACCGGCCGGCGTTGGCATTGTATGTTGCGCTGCGTCAGGAATCGCCGCTGGCCGCCTGAATAGTCCGTAGACGGACGACAAGATCGAAATCCGGTACGGCCGCAAACTCCCGTTCATTAAAAAGATTTAATGCAAACAAGGGCTAAACTGCCCGAAAATCGGGGCGAATAGAGGCGCGAAGGACACAGAATCCGTGGCGTGCGATTTGCGAGCTTCGGCCAATTTGCTATCATCCCGTTTGAGTAAGGCGGGGAAACCGGCCTCGGTGAACAGTACATAAAGCCAAAGGGCAAAAGCTGGCGCCGAAAGCCTCATAAGAAATCCAGTGGAGGGAACGTATATGAAAAGGACAACCTTGTTGGTGTCCGCCCTTGCGACAGCCGTGTTCGCAACCGGCGCGCTCGCCAAGGTTCCGGAAGCCCAGGTGAATCGTCTGGGCCAGGACCTCACCCCGATGGGGTCGGAAAAGGCCGGCGACGGCGATATTCCTGCATGGACCGGCGGCTTGCAGACCGTGCCCAGCAATGTCAGTTACAAGCCGGGCGACAAGCTCGCAGACCCCTTCGCCAGCGATCCGGTCAAGTTCACGATCACGGGTGAAAACGCCGGTCAGTACGACGATATCCTGACGCCGGGCTACAAGGCCCTGCTCAAGGCCTATCCAACCTACAAGATGAACGTATATGAATCGCGCCGCACCTGCGCCTTCCCGGACAAGTTCTATCAGGCCAACAAGCGCAATGCGGCGGTCGGCGAACTCGTCGGCGGCGGCTCGGGCGTCAGCGAAGCCATTTTCGGTTCGCCGTTCCCGATCCCGAACAATGCGCTCGAAATGATCTGGAACCACACGCTGCGTTATCGCGCTTTCAAGACGGTCCGTCAGTTCGCGGCGGCGCCGGTTACGCGCGGCGGCGACTACACGCTCCAGATCGTGCAGGACGAGGCCATTCTCCAGTGGTCGGACCCCTCCGCGGAACGTGCCGAGGACCTCGACAACATCTCGCTCTACTACATCGCGAACACCATCGCCCCGGCCCGTGCCGCGGGTAACGTGATCCTGGTGTACGAAGCCCTGAACGCCGAAAAGCAGCCCCGTCAGGCCTGGCAGTACAGCCCGGGTACCCGCCGCGTGCGCCGTGCGCCGAACATCGCGTATGACAATCCCGGCACGAACTCGGACGGTCTGTCCACGTCGGACAGCTTCGACGGCTACAATGGTGCGCCGGACCGCTACGACTGGACCGTGCTCGGCAAGAGCAAGCGCCTGATCTCGGCCAATGCCTATGTGGCTGAATCCACGCCCTACAAGGACTTCCTGAGCCCGCTTCACCTGAACCAGGACAAGGTGCGTTACGAACTGCGCCGCGTCTGGGAATTCGAGGCGAAGCTGCGTCCGGATACGCGCCATGTCTACTCGCGCCGCGTCTATCATAATGACGAGGATGCCTGGCAGATTGCGTCGGCCGAACTTTATGACGGCCGTGGCCAGCTCTGGCGCGTTCAGGAACTCCAGCAGATCCAGCGCTACAACGTGCCGCTCTGCGGTTCCGCCGGCGAAATCGTCTACGATCTGCAGGCCGGCCGTTATCTGGCGCTCGCGCTGCAGAACGAAGAACCGCCGGTGAACTACTTCGCCGACGAGCTGGACAAGAACCGCTACACGCCGAACGCGATCCGTCAGCTCGGCGTCCGCTAAAGCGGACTGGAAATGGCAAGGGCCGGGCCCCGGAAACGGGGTCCGGCCTTCTGCTGTGCGGATGGGCGTCTCCAGCTGCCGCCCGTTTAACCTTGTTTTACGGGTGGTGCCGGAATCGGGCGAGAGTCCAAGACGGATTGCGAAATTTGCGCTATAAGAACGGAAAACGACTATAACAAACCAAGAAAACAGGAAGCGCGCCGCCTGGCGGCATCGGGGCTCGGGGGAGACCGGGAGCGGTGCAGTTACGGCGGCCAGAAACGCCCGAGTGCAGGAGCCTAGGTAAAATGTCTTCGTTTTTTTCCCGGATCGTATCGAGCGGGGCGCCGCGTCTGCGGCTCATGTCCCTTGCCGGCGCGTGCGCCATTGCGCTGGCGCTCACCAGTTTCGGCCTGCGGCCTGCTGCCGCACAGGAAGAGGCCGCTTCGTCCGGCATCGAGTATGCCGTTCCGTCCGATCTTGCGGCCGAATCGCTGCTTCTCGACGCGACCTATGCGGGCGAGCGGCTGGTTGCCGTCGGCGAGTTCGGCCATGTCGTGCTGTCCGACGATCGCGGCGTCACCTGGCATCAGGCCAGGACAGTCCCGACCCAGGCGACGCTCACGGGTGTGACCTTCGTGAACAAGGATCTCGGCTTCGCCGTCGGTCACGATGCGACGGTTATCCGCACGACGGATAGCGGCGAGACATGGGAGCTTGTCTATAACGACAGCGAATCCGAAATGGCCTTCATGACGGTCTATTTCGAAAACGAGAAGCGCGGTTTTGCGATGGGCGCCTTCTCCTTCATCGTCGAGACGAGTGACGGGGGAGAGACGTGGGAAGAGCGTTCGCTGAGCGACGGCCTGCTCGACGACTACCATCTCAACAAGCTCTTCTCCGATAAGGATGGCGATCTCTTCGTCGCCGCCGAGTTCGGCGTCGTCTATCACTCAACCGACAAGGGCCGCACCTTCAATCGAATCCAGACGCAGTACGAAGGCTCCTTTTGGGGCGGGTTTGGAATGTCGGACGGCTCGGTCATGGTCTTCGGCATGCGCGGCAATGCGTTCCGCTCCTACGACAAGGGCCAGACCTGGCAGAAGGTTGATACGGGCACGGACAAGTCGATCGCCGGCGGCGTGCAGCTCGGCAACGGCAAGATCGTTCTCGTCGGGCTCCAGGGCTATGTCGGCTATAGCGACAATGGCGGCAAGAGCTTCACGGAGGTGACGCGCGCAGACCGTCTCGGCTATGCGGCGGTCACGGACGGTCCGGACGGTCAGATCGTCGTCTTCGGCGAGCCGGGCGCGAAACTCATGCCGGACGACATGGAGAAGGCGCGCGAGGAAGTCGGCGCCAAGATCACGGCGCAGGCCGGCAGCGACAGCTGACCGGCCTCCGGTCTTCCGGAAATAGGGAACCCCGGCGCAAGCGCCGGGGTTCTTTTTGACCCGGAACAAACCCCGCCACGCTTTCCTTTGGCCTGCCCTGAGGTCACAATTCCCTTCAAGAGCCTGCACAGGGCCATGCAAGGGAGGAGAGAATGACGGAGAGCGTCGACTTCAGCCGTTATACGCGAATCAAGGCCAGCCGGAAGGGCCGTGTACTCACGCTGGCGCTCAGCAATCCGAAGCTGATGAACGCCGTGGACGGCGATATGCACCGTGAGCTGTCCCGTATTTTTCTCGATGCCGCAGACGATCCGGACTCGGACATTGTCGTTCTTACCGGCGAAGGGGACGCCTTCTCGGCGGGTGGCGATCTGAACTGGATGAAGCGCGGCTTCGAGGCGGGCGAGAAGGGACCCGACGCAGCCGAGGCCAAGCGCATTGTTTTTTCCCTTCTCGATCTCGAGAAGCCGATCATCGCGAAAGTGCGGGGGCCGGCCGTCGGTCTGGGTGCCACGATCGCTCTCATGTGCGACGTGATCTTCGCCAGCGACAATGCGCGTTTCGCCGATCCCCATGTGCGCGCCGGCATCGTTGCCGGCGATGGCGGTGCGATCATCTGGCCGCAGCTTGTCGGCTATGCGCGCGCCAAGGAATATCTGATGACGGGCGACCCGGTACCGGCCGCCGAAGCCGAGCGCATCGGCCTCGTCAATCACCTCGTTCCGGACGCTGAGCTCGATGCACGCGTAGACGCATTCGCTGCGCGCCTTGCGGGCGGTGCCATCCAGGCGATCAAATATTCCAAGGTCTCGGTCAACATCGGATTGAAGCAGCTCGCTCATTCGATCCTGGATACGTCGATCGGCTATGAGATGCTGACCTTCACGACGGAGGACCACAAGGAAGCGGTGCGCTCCTTCCTCGAGAAGCGCAAGCCCGCCTTTACAGGACGCTGAGAGGTGGATGCCGCGATGACAGACATGCCGCGCGAGAAGGCGCGGGAATGGGACAAGGGAAGCATCTGTCCCGCCGAGGTGATGAAGAAGCTCGGTGCCATGGGCCTGATGGGGCTCACGGTCGAGGAGCGGTTCGGCGGTGCGGGCGTCGATATCTATGCGACGATGGCCGTCATTGAGGAGATCGCGAAACGCTCCGTTGCCGTTGCCTGTCCCTACATCATGGCGGTCTGCTACGCGGGCATGAATCTCGGCGAAAGCGCAAGCGAGGACCAGAAGCAGGAACTGCTGCCGAAAGTCGCTGCGGGTGATCTCCTCTTTGCCTGCGGACTTTCCGACCAGATGGACATGGAGCGCTATGTGCGCGACGCGGTCAGCCTGCCCATCGTTGGCGGATCGTCCAACATGCAGAAAAACAATATTGCGAACCGGCTGAAGCTCGGCGCCTGAAGGGAGGGAGGACGTCATGATCGCGACGGAGACCGCGAAGAAGACAAGTGCAGACCTCCTTGAGGCCGTCGAGCGTTTCGCGACGGAGATTGCCGAGCGCGCGGCGGAGGTCGAGGCAAACCGATTCCTGCCGCAGGACATGGCGAAGCGCTTCGCGGAAGCCGGTCTCTACCGGCTCTGCGTTCCGGAAGCCTATGGCGGGCTCGAGAGCCATCCAGGCGAGCTTGTGAAGGTGGTGGAGCGGATTGCGCAGGCCGACGGGTCAGCGGCCTGGTGCGTTTTTATCGGTGCGACATCGGGTGTCGTTGCCGCCTTTCTGGAGCCCTCCGAAGCGGAGCGGATTTTCGGCGATCCGCTCACCATCACGGCCGGCGTTTTCGCGCCGCGCGGCAAGGCGGTGCGCGCCAGCGAGGGCGGTATCGACGGTTACCGCGTTACCGGCCGATGGCAGTGGGGTTCTGGCTCGCGCAATGCGTCGTGGATTTCGGGGGGTGCGCTCATCATCGGCGAGGACGGAAAGCCCGAAATGGCCGCGGAGGGTCTGCCGCAGAACCGTATGATGATGTTCCGGACGGAAGACGTGCTGCTTCACGATACGTGGGACGTCTCTGGTCTTTGCGGGACGGGCAGCACCGATTTCGAGGTGAAGGATCTCTTCGTGCCCGCGGCGCGGGCGGTGAGCCTCATCAGCGACAAGCCGCTTGCGCGTCCGCTCTATTGCTTCCCGACCTTCGGGCTTCTCGGGATCGGTATTGCGGCGGTCTCTCTCGGTCTTGCACGCGGCGCGATCGATACGCTGGTGGAACTTGCAGGCGGGAAGACGCCGCAGGGATCGTCGAAGCCGCTTGCGCTTCGCGCCAAGGCGCATCTCGATGTTTCACAGGCAGAAGCCTTGGCCCGTTCGGCACGCGCCTTTCTGATGGAGACCATAGAAGCGGCTTGGGAGGCGGCAACGCAGAACGGTGAGATCACCGTCGCCCATCGTCGTGACATCCGTCTTGCGACGACACATGCGGTGCAGTCGGCGGCGCGGGCTGTCGACCTCATGTATACGCTTGCCGGGGGCAGCTCTGTCTATCGCAATTCCCCGTTGCAGCGGCAGTTCCGCGACGTACATGTCGCGACCCAGCACATGATGGTCTCGGACGCGACCTACGAGTTGACGGGGCGGCTGCTGCTCGGTGTGCCGGCCAATACGGCCATGCTCTAACCCATTGAAATAGAACAGTCCTTTCGTGGCTTTCGCCGCTCTGCGCGGCGCTGTAGGGTCCCGGCATTCCGAAACATCAAGGACAGGAAGAATATGGCAAAGGAAAGAAAGGGCCGCGTCGAAGGCAAGATGACTTTCGTGACCGGCGGGGCGCAGGGGCTCGGCAAGGCGTCCGCCATCATGCTCGCGCGCGAGGGCGCAAAGGTGACGCTCGCCGACATCAACGAGAAGGGTGCGGCCGACGTTGCCGCCGAGATCAATGCCGAATGTCCCGGCATGGCCTTCGCGGTCGGACTCGACGTCACGCGCGAAGACCATTGGAAGGATGCGCTCGCCGAGGCCGACAAGGCGATGGGCGGCATCAACGTGCTTTTCAACAATGCCGGTATCGGCGGCGGCACGACGGTCGAGGACACCGATTTCGAGACCTTCAAGAAGGTCCAGGCGGTCGATGTCGATTCCGTCTTTCTCGGGTGCAAATATGCGATCCCCTACATGGTACCCCATGCGCCGGGCTCGATCATCAACACGTCGTCGATCGCGGGGCTGATCGCCGGGCACAACATGGCCGCCTACAACGCGGCGAAGGCAGGCGTCTGGCTGCTGTCCAAGTCGGTCGCGCTTCATTGCGCGAAGCGGGGCTACCGGATTCGCTCGAACTCGATCCACCCGACCTTCATCGACACGCCGATCCTCGACGGCATGGCGCGCGGCATGTCTAAAGAAGAGCTGGTGAAAAAACTTGCCAGGCAGGTGCCGCTCGGTGTCGTCGGAGATCCGGACGACGTCGCCTATTGCGTTCTTTATCTGGCCTCGGACGAATCGAAGTTCATCACCGGCTCCGAAATCAAGATCGACGGCGGCATTAGCGCCATGTAAGGGCTTTCATGGCAGGCTGATCGGGTCGCGCCCCGGGTCTTGCGCCGGAGCCGGGGCGCCCCCAAATTGGTCAGCAGCCATGACACGCCGCATTCTCATTGTGCTCCATCAGGAGAGGTCCAGTCCCGGCCGGGTCGGTCAGGCGCTGATCCGGCGCGGATGCGAACTCGATATCCGCCGTCCCTCGCTCGGCGATCCCCTTCCAGCCAGCATGGAAAACCACGACGCGGCCATCATCTTCGGTGGGCCCATGAGTGCCAATGACGACCTGCCCTTCATCAAGGCGGAAACCGAGTGGATCGGCGTGCCGCTCAAGGAGGAAAAGCCCTATCTGGGTATCTGCCTCGGGGCGCAGCTCATGGCGCGGCATCTCGGTGCCCGTGTCTATGGCCGCGAGGACGAGAGGGTCGAGGTCGGCTACTACCCGATCCGGCCGACGGATGAAGGTCGACACCTCTTCGACGATCCGCAATATGTCTATCAGTGGCATGCACAGGGCTTCGATCTTCCCTCTGGAGCGGTGCAGCTCGCAGAGGGTGACGCGTTTCCGGTCCAGGCGATGCGCTACGGGCCTCGCGCCTATGGCGTACAGTTCCATCCCGAACTCACCACGCCGATGATGGATGCCTGGCTCACCTTTGCGAGCCACAGGTTGTCCCAGCCGGGCGCACAGCCCGCCGAACTGCACCGGAAGGGACGGGCGGAACATGACGCCACGCTCAGGGCCTGGCTCGCCCGCTTTCTCGATCACTGGCTGCCGGTGGAAGCAGGTGTGCCAAGGGGCGAGGCCGAGCCGGCCTGAGGCTTGCTGATGGATTTTCGGGGGCTTCCGGGAATGGTGGAGCCGAGCGGGATCGAACCGCTGACCTCCTCATTGCGAACGAGGCGCTCTCCCAACTGAGCTACGGCCCCGGAGCCCTGCGCTTTTTCATGCGCCGGAGGCCGCTTATTAGGCGGCGGCGGGCGAGGTGTCAAGAGAGGCATCCGCAGGCAGCCGGCGAGCCCGATTGTCGTTGTATTTCCAATCTTGGGCGCCGACGCCGCCCTCCGGCAGCCCGAGCTTCGCGTCACAAGGCGCGACGGCGCGGCAAAGCTCTCCTTGAACGGGCCCTTCCCGGCGGTTACATCTCATGGGGCCGGGCCTTCCGGCACCTCGTTTCCGGCCGGTTTCCGGCCGTCTGCGTGAGCCGCCCACTCCCAAAAACCAGCAACCGGCGAGCCCCCCATGATTGCCCTTCTGAACCTGATCGACACGCTCATCACTCTCTATATCTGGGTGATCATCATTGGCGTTGTGCTGAGCTGGCTCATCGCCTTCAACGTCATCAACACGCATAACCGCTTCGTCTATATCGTGGTGGACACGATCAACCGGCTTACGGAGCCGGTCTTGAGGCCGATCCGCAACCTGCTGCCCAATCTGGGCGGCCTGGACGTATCGCCGGTCATCCTGCTGCTGCTGCTCTTCTTCGTGCAAAATCTCATCCGCTACGACATTCCGATGTGGCTCGGCGCCGGCCGCTACTGACGGCCGATGCTTGTCAGGCCCGCGGCGGGCGGTGTCACGGTTCGGCTGCGGGTGACGCCGCGCGGCGGAGGCGACCGGATCGAAGGGCGCGGAGAGGATGCGAACGGGGAGCCGCATCTCAAGCTCCGCGTTTCGGCCGTGCCCGAGAAGGGCAAGGCAAATACCGCCGTGCTGAAACTTCTCGCGAAGGCCTGGGGGTTGCCGCGCTCCTCGCTCTCCATTGCCTCGGGCGAGACGGGAAGAAACAAGATAGTTGCGGTGGCAGGCGATTCCGAGCACCTCAGGGCCCGGATCGAAGCCTGGCTCGAAAACCTCGCGGAAAGACCGAAGTGATGCAGACGCGGACTTGTCGCGGGACCGCGGTCCTTATTATAGTGCCGCTGCCCTTGTGTGACTGGCGAGAAGAGGTGGAGCGAACCACCGTGGAGCGCAAGGGCTATGCGCCGCTCGCCTGGGCACCCTATCCAGACAACGAGGTGCCCTCATGACGCGTTCGGTAAAAGCTTCCATCATCGACGGCAAGACCATTTCCGCGGAACTGCGCGCCCGCGTGGCGGCGGAGGTTTCGCGGCTGAAGCA
>JAGUWA010000423.1 GCA_020062605.1 Parvibaculum sp.
CTGGCCAGCCGCGCCTCTGGGCACGCCGCCTTGTCGTCGGCGGCCGCCCGCTCGCCTACTGAGCTCAGCCGAACTTCGAGAAATCCGGCGCGCGCTTTTCGAAGAAAGCGCTGATCGCTTCCTTCACTTCGTCGGAACGAAGCTGGGCACCGAACACGCGGGCCTCGGCTTCGCGCGCCTCGCCGACCCGGGGGCGGTCATTGTCCTTCAGCAGCGCCTTGGTTGCGCGCACCGCATTGGGCGCCTTGGCGGCGAGTGCTTTGGCGCGGGCGAGCGCTTCGATGGGCAACTCGTTATCCGGGAAGACCTCGGCGATAAGGCCGATGGCTTCGGCCTTTTCCGCGCCGAGTTTTTTGCCGGTGAGGAAAAGATCGGCCGCTTTCTGAATGCCGATCTGGCGCTGCAGCAGGAAGGTCGAGCCCGCTTCCGGCACAAGCCCGAGATTGACGAAAGGCATCTGGAAGGTCGCACTCGTGCTTGCGTAGACGAGGTCGCAGTGGAGAAGCATGGTCACGCCCACGCCGACCGCGAGCCCGTTTACCGCCGCCACGATGGGCTTTTGCGCATTGGCGAGGTTTTCCAGAAAGCGCGTCACATGCGGCTTTTCTTTCGGCTGTTCGTCCACCGGCGTCGTGCCCGCCTTGGCGAAGTCGCCCAGATCGTTGCCCGCCGTGAAGGAGCCGCCGGAGCCCGTATAGAGCGTGACGCGGATCTTCGGATCGGCATCCGCCGTCTCGATCGCGTCGGCCAGTACCTTGTACATCTCCGCCGTGAGGGCATTTTTCTTGTCCGGGCGGTTCATGGTGACGATCTGGACACCGTCTTCGACGGTCACAAGCACATGGTCGGTCATGGAGCGGTCCCTTCGGGAAGAGTGAAGCGGCTGTAGTTAGTTCTGTTTTGGAATTAGCACCAGCTACCTGCCGAGGCAAAGCCAAACGGCGCAATCCGATGTGCGCGGAATGAGCCTTCGCTGGCGGATTTTGAACAGCTCAGTCCGGCAGCAGCCGCCAGACGCTCGTGTTCCGGACGTCCGTATCCTCAAGTTCGCGGGTGGTTTTCACGGCGTAGGAGACGAGTTTCTCCATGCCGGATTTGGGCAGATAGGTCCGGCCCGGATCGCCGATCAGCACCTCGACGCCTTCGCCGGCAAGGCGGCGAAGCCACGCCTCGATCCGCTCCGCCAGCGGCCGCTCGTAGCACATGTCGCCGACCAGGATCACTTCCCAGCCCCGGTTTTCCACTCCGGCAAGGTCTTCGGTCGTGGCGGCGATTTCAACGGCGTTGGCGGCGACGTTCAGCTTGATTGCCTCGACGGCAAAATCATCGATATCGGCTGAAAGAACCCGATTTGCGCCGGATTTTGCTGCGGCAATGCCGATCAGTCCGGAGCCGGCACCAAAATCCAGAACGCTTTTGCCACTGACGATGGCCGGATTGTCCAGGATATAACGGGCGAGAGCCTGGCCTCCCGCCCAGGCAAAAGCCCAGAAAGGCGGGGGCAGACCGGATTTCTCAAGCTCCTCCTCGGTCATTTGCCATATAGGCACAATTTCCGTGGCGAGGTGGAGGCGGATTTCCGGAATGAGCGGGGCTTCATGGAGTGCCGTGTTGCCACGGATGAAATCGGCCGGGTCGCGGCGCTCGCTCATGCTTCTTCGCCGAGCGCGGCCAGCACCTCGCGCGCCCTATCGCTATCTTTTGCGATCTGCGCTTTGAGGCTGTCGAGCCCGTCGAATTTCCGTTCGGGCCGCAGGTACTCGATGAAGGAGACAGCGGCATGGGCGCCATAGAGGTCGCCCTCGAAGTCGAAGATGTGGACCTCGAGGAGCACGTCCTGCTTGTCGAAGGTGGGGCGCCGTCCGACATTGGCAACGCCGTCATAGACGCCCTTGTAGGGCCCGTCTTCGAACTCGATCTTCACCGCATAGACGCCGAGCGCCGGCTCGACATGGTCCTCCAGCGGCAGGTTCGCGGTCGGGAAACCGATGGTACGGCCTCGCTGGTCGCCCTGCTTGATATGCGTTTCGACGGTCCACCAGTGGCCGAGAAGCTTCGCCGCTCCGCGCGGATCGCCCTTGGCCAGCAGCTCGCGAATGCGCGTGGATGAAAACGTGACGCCGCCGTCCTTGACTTCGTCGACGATGCTGACGCCGAAGCCCTCCATCTCACCGATGTAGGACAGCGCGGCCGCATCGCCGCCACGGCCCTTGCCGAAGCGGAAATCGTAGCCCGCGACGACATGAACGGCATGAAGGCCGTCGATCAGGACGTCATGCACGAATTCCGGTGCGAGCCTTTGCGACATCTTTTCGTCGAAGGGCAACGCGGCAAGGATATCGACGCCGAGGCGGTCGAGCAGCCGCGCCTTGGCGCGGAAGGGCGTGAGCCGGAAGAAGGGGCGATCGGGAAAGAAGAATTGCTGCGGATGCGGTTCGAAAACGAGGACGCCAAGCGGTACGCCCAGTTCGCCGGCAATTGCCGCCGCCTTGCCGATCACCTTCTGGTGGCCGAGATGCACGCCATCGAAATTACCGAGCGCATAGACCGCCCCCCGGAGGCCGGGCGCAACGTGCTCGTGATGACGGATGATCTGCATAGAGGGGGCCGGGGCTCCGGGCGATGAATTTGGTCCAAGGTCATGGCGGATCGGCTCCGCAGCGTCAAGTACGGGGCGGGAAACGAGGGTGACGTTGCGTTCCGCCGTTACCAGACGAGGCGCGGCATGGCGCCGACGGCGCTGACGCCCGCGCGTTCGAGGACATGGGCGACGCGCGCCTCCTCC
>JAGUWA010000385.1 GCA_020062605.1 Parvibaculum sp.
CGCGCTTCATATTCGCCGACATCGCGCGCAACGCTGCCCGCGCCCGACAGGTCGGCCTCGGTTTTCAGCGTTTGAACGCAGCCGCGACCCTGACGGCGGAGCCGCAGCGCCATGCCGTTGTCGCCCAGAACCAGATCGTCCGTGTCGAAGTAAACGGAATGAAGATGCTTGCCGGAAGCGCGACCCTGCTTCATGCGCTGCAGCACAGGCGCCCGGCGCACGCGCTCAAGCTCCGCAGGTTCGCAGACGAGCTTCAGTTCGATTTCGCGGTCCGACATTTTTCCGCCGACACCTTAGGAAAGCCAAGCCTCACGCGCACCAAGGCAGGAGCATTCTGCCGGGCGCCGCCCCCGCACGCAATTGTCACCTGCGGCCTGCGGCGTTTCTCCACAGCTTGCAGTAGGGAGAGCACCATTCTGGCACAAGGGGTTGTGGTCAGAGCCGGATCGGGATACCGGCCTTCGCCATATGGGCCTTCGCTTCGCCCACCGTGTGGTCGCCGAAATGGAAGATCGAGGCCGCGAGAACCGCGCTCGCATGGCCATCGCGAATGCCCTCGACCAGATGGTCGAGCGTGCCGACGCCGCCCGACGCGATGACGGGAACGGAAACGGCATCCGACACGGCTCTCGTCAGCGCGATGTCGAAGCCCGATTTCGCGCCGTCGCGATCCATCGAGGTCAGGAGAATTTCGCCTGCGCCGAGCTCCGTCACCTTGACCGCATATTCCACCGCGTCGATGCCGGTTTCCTTGCGGCCGCCATGGGTGAAGATTTCCCATTTGCCGGGCGCGGCCTGCTTGGCGTCGATCGCGACGACGATGCACTGGTTGCCGAATTTTTCCGACGCGACGCGCACGAAATCCGGATTGAAGACGGCGGCGGTGTTGATCGAGACCTTATCCGCGCCCGCGAGCAGAAGCTGGCGCACATCGTCCACCGTGCGCACCCCGCCGCCGACGGTGAGCGGCATGAAACATTGTTCCGCCGTGCGGCGCACGACATCGAAAATGATCGCGCGTTCCTCGTGGCTCGCGGTGATGTCGAGAAAGCAGAGTTCGTCGGCGCCCGCCGCATCATAGGCGCGCGCGGCCTCGACCGGATCGCCCGCATCGCGCAGGTCGACGAAGTTGACGCCCTTGACGACGCGGCCGTCCTTCACATCGAGGCAGGGGATGACACGGGCTTTCAGCATCACACGGCACCCCGAAGAAGGGCCAGCGCTTCGGCCGGATCGAGACGGCCGTCGTAAAGCGCGCGGCCCGAAATCGCGCCTTCAATGCCGGAGCAGTTCGCCGCAATCAGTTTCTTCAGGTCCTCGATCGAGGAGAGACCGCCGGATGCGATCACCGGAATGGAAATCTGATCGGCCAGCGCAACCGTCGCCTCGATGTTCAATCCGCCCAGCGCACCGTCGCGGTCGATGTCGGTGTAGATGATCGCGGCAACGCCCGCATCCTCGAAGCGGCGCGCCATGTCGAGCACGGTGAGGTCCGAGACATCCGCCCAGCCCTCCGTCGCGACGCGGCCGCCCTTGGCATCGAGGCCGACAGCGATGCGGCCGGGAAATTTCCTGCAGGCTTCGATGACGAGACCGGGATACTTCACCGCCGCCGTGCCGATGATGACGCGGGCGACGCCCTTGCCGAGCCACATCTCGATGGTGGCGAGATCGCGAATGCCGCCACCGAGCTGCGCGGGGATCGAGATCGCCGCGAGAATGCTCTCGACCGCACCGGCGTTTACCGGCCGTCCCTCGAAGGCACCGTTCAGATCGACAAGGTGGATGTACTCGAAGCCCGCGGCTTCGAAGGCGCGCGCCTGCGCCGCCGGATCGTCGTTGAAGACGGTCGCCTGGTCCATGAGCCCATGCACGAGACGGACGCATTGCCCATCCTTCAGGTCGATCGCGGGAAAGAGGATCATCGGTTTACTTTCACGGACGCCACTTCAGGAAATTGCCGATGAGAGCGAGGCCGAGCGCCTGGCTCTTTTCGGGGTGAAATTGCGTTCCCACCATGTTGTCCCGCGCGACCATCGCGGTCACGGGACCGCCATAGTCGACGCGCGCGACAAGGACCGAGGGGTCCGACACGGCGAAGGCATAGGAGTGCACGAAATAGGCGTGGGTCGCGGGCATGTCTTCAAGCAGAGGATGCCCGTTCACGACTTCGAGTTCGTTCCAGCCCATATGCGGAATCTTGAGCGAGGGGTCGGACGGCTCGATCTTCACGACATCGCCCTCGAGCCAGCCGAGCCCTTTGTGGACGCCATGTTCGAGGCCGCGCTCCGCCATCAGCTGCATGCCGACACAGATACCGAAAAAGGGCTTCGCCTCCTTGCGCACGGTCTCTTCCAGCGCTTCCACCATGCCGGGGATCGCATCGAGCCCGGCGCGGCAGTCGCCGAAGGCGCCGACGCCGGGAAGCACGATCCGCTCCGCAGTGCGCAGGGCGTCGGGATCGCTCGTCACCAGCACGTCCGCCACG
>JAGUWA010000206.1 GCA_020062605.1 Parvibaculum sp.
ACGACCCGCTCGAGGTCCTTCAGCGAGGCGCAGGTGACCGCCTTGTCGCAATAGGGGGAGAGGCGGCGCATCTCGCTGTCGCCCGAATTCCACATGGAGCGTCCCTCGGGGTTGAGCCAGATGACGCGGCGCGCGCGGGCGTGAACAAGCTTCAGAATGTCCGAACGCGGGTCGCCATAATTGGAGCGCGCATCGCCGAGAATGAGAACCGTGGTGCGATGGTCGATGTCGTCCATCGCCAGCGCCTCGAAATCCTCGAAGGCACGCCCATAGTCGGTCGAACCGCCGCCGAAGTCGCGCAGCACGAGCGCGAGCGCCTGTTCGAGTTTCTCGCACTCGAAAAGTTCCGTCGTCTCGCCGAGCTCGCCGGAGAAGGCGAAGCTGCGGACATTCGGCAGCACTTCCTGAAGGCTGTAGAGGAACATCAGGAGAAAACGCGAGACCTGCGCGACCGATCCCGATACATCGCAGATCGCCATGACCTTCGGCCGGTCGACTTTCGTCTTCTTCCAGATGGTATGGAAGAGAAGGCCGTCGAATTCGATGTTCGCGCGGATCGTCCGGCGTATGTCTAGCGTGCCGCGCCGCGCGACCTTCTTGCGCCGCGAATGAAGCGCGATGAGGCGCTTGGCCATCTTGCGCACGAGATCGCGCATGATCCGCATGTCGGACCGGTCGACATTGGAAAGCCGCATCTGCGCGAGCACTTCCTCGCGAAGCTGGCGGCCGGAATTCGCGGTGAAGATTTCGAGCTGCTTCTCGACATAGTCGCGAACCTGACCGCGCAGTTCCTCGCGGGCCTGTGCTAGACGCTCGGCGCTTTCCCTGAGACCGGTCGCCTCGCGGCGCCCGATCTCCTCGTTGAGACCGTCGAGCCCCATGATCTCCATGATGCGGCGCGTGAACATGCCGCGCTGCGTGAAAAGACGGATTCGGTTGAGCTGCGCCTGCCGCGCGCCCTCCGCAAGCGCCATCTGGAGTTCGGCCTGGTCGCCGCGTTCGAGCAATGACGCAAGGTCCATGGACGAAGCGGGCCGGTCGCCCTGCCGTTCACCCCCCATGCCGCCCCCGCCGGGCGAGGAGGAACCGCCTTCCTGCGAGGGATCGCCACCGTCACCGCCCTCGCCGTCGCCGCCACTCTCCTCGCTCTCCTGCTCTTCGCTCTCGCCGTTCTCGTTCGCGGCTTCCTCGACGGAAGCGGGGCGCTTCTTGAACTGCTCGAAGGAGAAATAGGTGTCGAAGGTTTCGGTGAAGGCCTGCTTCTCGTCCTCGCTCTTTGCAAGAACCTGAGAGAGTGCATCGCGCAAGGTCGCGCGATCGTCGAAGCCGACGAGATCGATCACATTGCCGGCGTCGATCGACTCGGACGTCGATACGCGAATATCGGCGGCGCGCAGCGCCCTGATGAAATCGCCGAGGACTTCGCTCATCGCGCGCCCTACCCTGCCTGCGCCGCCTTCGACACGAGCGCGTTGATCTCGCCATCGACATTGTCGATGTCGTCCTGGAACTTGAGCAGCACGTTCAGTGTGTTGCGAACGAGATCGGCATCGAGTTCGCGCGCATGGAGAAGCACCATCGTGCGCGCCCAGTCGATCGTCTCGCTGACCGCCGGAAGCTTCTTGAGATCAAGCTGACGGAGCCCCTGCACGAAGGCGACGAGCTGCGTGCGCAAACGCGCTTCCATCTCCGGCACGCGCGCCGCGATGATGCGCTGTTCGAGGTCCGTATCCGGGAAGGGAATGTAGAGGTGCAGGCAACGGCGCTTGAGCGCATCGCCGATCTCGCGCGTGTTGTTGGAGGTAAGGAAGACGATGGGCGTGGTGCGCGCCTTGATGGTGCCGAGTTCCGGCACGGAGATCTGGTAGTCCGACAGGAGTTCGAGCAGGAACGCCTCGAATTCGTCGTCCGACTTGTCGATCTCGTCGATGAGGAGAACGGCGCCGCCCGGCTGCCAGAGCGCCTTCAGGAGCGGACGCGGCTCCAGAAATTCTTCGGAGAAGAAGGTGTCGTCGAAATCGTGCAGACGCGCCATGGACTCTTTCAGGCCCTGAGCGCCGGACATGAGATCGCCGAGCTTCTCCTTCAGCACCTGCGTGTAGAGAAGCTGCTTGCCGTATTTCCACTCGTAAAGCGCCTTGGCCTCGTCGAGCCCCTCATAGCACTGAAGCCGGATGAGCGGCTTGCCGACCATTTCGGCCGTGGCCTTGGCCAGCTCGGTCTTGCCGACGCCGGGAGGCCCCTCGACGAGAAGCGGCTTCTGCAGCTTTTCGGCGAGGAAGATGGAGGTGGCGATATGCGCGTTGCAGATATAGCCGCGCGTCTCGAAGCCCTTGCGGACCGCTTCGATGTCGTCGATGGCGCCTTGCTTGTCGGTCGTCAAATGCCTCGAGAGGCGGCAGGCCGCCCCTTCCCTGATCTGTGATTTCGTTGGGGGCAACCTAGCACAGTGAGGACGAGGCCGCGCCACGGCAAAGCCATTCCCGCTGTTCGCGAACGAAGGCCGGATTGAACGCCTGTGAACCACAGGCCTTGCCCGCAGCGCATCATCCCGGCATCTCCACGACCAACCCAATGGGCGATTTTAGTCTGGACAAACCACCCCATTGGGTTATATTCAACGGCATGCTCATCGTGGCCGAGACCAGCATATTCCGGAAGCGTGCCGCGGCTCTGCTGACCGAAGAGGAACACGATGAACTCATCGAGTTCCTGGCGGTAAATCCGGAGGCAGGAGACGAGATTGTCGGCACGGGCGGTGTACGAAAAGTCCGGTTCGCGGCGAGAGGCAAGGGAAAGAGCGGAGGCGTCCGCGTCATCTATTACTACTACTCAGACGGCGCCCCCCTTTATGCCTTGTTGATCTACGGAAAGAACGAAAAGGCCGATCTGTCCGCAACCGACCGCAAAACCGTTTCAATGCTGGCGAGCGAGATCAAGAAGGCCGCAAAGCGGAGAGAAAAGTAGAGGAGTACTGTCATGAGCAACTTCGCGAAGGAGCTGATCGCCTCCATGGAGGAGGCGCGCGAGCACGCCAGAGGCGGCAAGACGGGCGTGCAGATGCGTCAGGTCAAGCCTGTCGACGTCAAGAAAGCCCGGAAGGCCCTCGGCATGACGCAAGCCGAGTTCGCGCAACTCATGGGCACCAGCGTTTCAGGTTTACAGAAATGGGAACAGGGAGCCCGCCAGCCTCGTGGGGCAGCACGTACCCTTGTGCGGCTCATCGAGCGCGCTCCCGAGGCGGTGAAGGAAGCCCTGGACGAGCAGGCGGAGGCAGACGCCGCCTGAGTGTTCCCTCTCACGTCCGCCCGAGTTCGCCGAGGAGCCATTTCTGGTGCTCGTGGATCGCGCCTTCGAGGTGGCTGAGGCGGCCGGCCCGAGCAGCGCCACTCATCAGCCCCTTCTGCACGCCGTCGCAAGCGGCGATATCTTCCATGTGGACGGCGAAGGTGCCTTCGCGCAGGAAGGTCTTCAGCGTTTCGACATCCGGCACGTCGAGCGATTTGGGATGCGCGAGGAGATAGACGGTGAGCTTGAAATGGCCCACACCGTCGATCTCCATGCGGTACCAGACGACGCTGTCCGCAAGCACCGCGAGCAGCATCGAGGGATAGACGTTGAAGACCGAGAAACCGCGCCGCGCGCGATCGGGGATGCCGTCGAGCGGCTTGAAAAGCGTGTCTGACAGCGCGTTTCCTTCACGCGGCATGCGCAGAGCGGCATAAGGCGCATTCGTCTCCTCCGCGCGGGAGATCGCGGCCGGATAATTCGGCTCGAAGGTTTCCGGATGGATGGCGAAGTGGTGATAGGCCTCCATGAAATTGTCGACCAGCACCTTCCAGTTATAGGGCTGGTCGAACTCGATCTGGCCGACGATTTCCATCTCGTCCATCTTCCAGGGCGCGAACTCCTCCGCCAGCGGCGCAAGCGAGCGCGCGAGCGGCTGGGCCGTTCCGCTCAGATTGACGAAGATGAAGCCGTTCCAGATGTCGCAGCCGAAAGACGGCAGCGAACAATTCTCATGCTCGAAGCCTTCCGCCTTCTCCATCAAGGGCGCGGCCATGAGCGAGCCGTCGAGCGCATAGGTCCATTTGTGATAGGGGCAGGAAATCGTACCCGAGCTTTCCGCGCCGGTACCGAGCAGCATCCAGCGATGACGGCAGACGGCGGAAAGCGCGCGCACTTCGCCATCTTTCCCCCGCACGATAAGGAGCGGCTCGCCCGCGATGTCGATGCGGAAGCGGTCGCCGGGATTGGGGATTTCCGATGCGCGGCCGACCGAAACCCAGTTCCGCCGGAAGACGCGCTCCGTCTCCGCCTCGAAGACCTCCGGCGAGGTGTAAAAGGCGGGCGGCAGCGTGGATGCCTGGGCGAGCGGCCGCAGGACAGCGGCGCGGCCTTCCCGCATGAGGCTTTCGAGGGAGGCGTGCATGGGATTTCCCTAATTTCGACCGTTCGGTCGAAATTAGGGTGCAGGAGAGCGAGAGTCAACCATTCCCGTCATTGCGAGCGAAGCGAAGCAATCCAGGGGCCGCGAGCAATGTGCCCGCCGCTCCTGGATTGCTTTGTCGGCTTCGCCTCCTCGCAATGACGGAGATGAAGGAAGATACTCTTACAAGTCCCGCCGTGTCCTACTGGTGCACGACGACGGGCAGCTCCGTGATGCCGCGGATGAAGTTGGAGCGGAGATATTTCGGCTCTCCCACCACTTCGACCCTCTTGAAGCGCTTCATGATCTCTTCCCAGAGGATCCGGAGCTGCATCTCGCCGACGCGATTGCCGATGCAGCGATGAATGCCGAAGCCGAAGGAGAGATGGTGGCGGGCGCCTTCGCGGTCGATCAGGAATTCATTGGCGCGCTCGATCTTCTCGTCGTCGCGGTTGCCCGAGACATACCACATGACGACCTTGTCGCCCTTTTTGATCGTCTTGCCGCGAATTTCCACGTCTTCCATGGCCGTGCGGCACATATGCGCGACGGGGCTCTGCCAGCGGATGATCTCGGACACCATGTTCGGAATGATGCCGGGATCGGCCTTCAGCTTGTCGTATTCCGACGGATTCTGGTTGAGCGCGAGCACGCCGCCCGTGATGGAATTGCGCGTCGTGTCGTTGCCGCCAACGATGAGGAGCAGCATGTTGCCGAGATATTCGTTCGGCGGCATGTTCTTCGTGGACTCGCCATGCGCCAGCAGCGAGATGAGATCGGAGCCGGGATTGGCGAGACGGTCTTTCCAGACCGCATCGAAATATTCCCAGCAGGTCCAGAGCTCCTTGAAGGCGTCTTCCGGCGTCTCGAAATATTCCGGATCGCCGATCCGCTCCACCGTGTCCGACCAGTGAATGAGTTTGTGGCGGTCTTCCTGCGGCACGTTGAAAAGCGTCGCCAGCGTGCGCCCCGTGAGCTCGACCGAAACCTCGCGCACCCAGTTGAACGGTTCGCCGCGCGGCAATTCGTCGAGGATGAGGCCCGCACGCTCGCGGATCACCGGCTCCAGCGCGTCGAGGTTCTGCGGCGTGAACATGGGCTGCACGACCTTGCGCTGCTCGTCATGCTTGGGCGGGTCTTCCATGATGAACATGGGAAGATAGGTGAGCGGGTCGGGCTCGCCTTCGAGCGGCAGTCCGCCGAGACGGATACCGCCATTGCGGATGTCGGACGAGAACAGCTTGTGGTTCGTGTCCACAAACATGATGTCCTCGTATTTGGTGATCGACCAGTAACGGCCATAAGGGCCGGTATCGTTCAGATGGACGGGGTCTTCCTGCCGCAGCCGCTCGAAATAGGGCAGCACCCTGTTGGCCGCGAAAAGCTCGTCATGCGCGGGGTCGAGTTCCTCGAGCGGGATCGAGCAGGGATCGCGGTTGACGTCGATCTTCCACCGCGCGGCGAGATCGGCGTTCTTTCGCGTGTAGTCGCGCCCGACGGCTATTTGTTCGTCGCTCATGGATTTCCTCCCAATTGGCCTCATCCTTAATGTATGACGCGCGGGCCAGGAATCCAGAAAGATGCGCACAGCGTCTCTATCTTCCGGCTCTTATCCAGTCACACGAGGAGCGGCGCTACGCGTTTGCTTCCGCCTTCACCTCGTCGAGGCTGCGGCCCGGGGCAAGCAGGCCGCGCAGAAGGAGCGAGGCGACTTCCTCGGCCGTGCGGCGCATGGCCAAGCGGTCCTCGCGCTCGGCCCAGGTGACCGAATATTCCGTTGCGGCAAGCAGGGCTTTCGCGACCGTCGCGGCATCGCAGGCGACGAACTCGCCCTTTGCATGGCCCTGGCGCAGCCGCGCGCGGAGCCAGGCGAGGAGCTTTTCGCGCTCCTTCCCATAGGCCGCCATGCGGGCATCGCTCAGATTGCCTTGCGAAAGCAGCCAGGTGCAGTCGTAAGGCGCGGCACAGAGCATCTCGACATCGAAGCGGAGATAGAGGAAGAGCCGCGCGGCCTCCGAGAGGGGGGCGCGGCCGAGCTTCTTCTGCATGTCGAGCGCGGGCGCAAGCACGTCCTCGACCATGGCGTAAACGATCTCTTCCTTGGAGGGGAAGTAGTAGTAGAGCGAAGCCTTGCGGAGCCCGGCTTCCGCCGCGATCTCGCGGACCGAGGCCCCGGCGA
>JAGUWA010000111.1 GCA_020062605.1 Parvibaculum sp.
CCCGAGCCCGGCGCGAAGCCCGCATAGCGCTCGCCTTCGGGCAGCAGCCTTGCCGCAAGCGCCGTGTAGGCTTCCGGAATGACGATCGCCGCCGGATCGACCACGGCGTGCCCCCGCGAGGCAAGCTCGACGAGGCGCAGCAATCCGTCCACGAAATGCGCGGGCTTCTTGCGTGTCCACGCGGCGTCGATCCGTTCGGGCTTCACGCCGGAAAAGAGATAGTCAGCGGCGCTTGCGATGAAGAGCCTCGGTTTCAGCGTGCGCTTCACGGCGAGCGAGCGCCAGGCGACCGTCTGCGTGTCGATGGCAATGTCGATCGCGCCGGCCCCGATGCGGCGCGGCAGGGCAAGTTCGCCGACCGACGAGCCGATCCCCGTATCCTCGATCACGCGCGAGAGATAAGGCGCCGCGAGATCCTTCAGCACACCCGCGTAAGCGGTTTTCCCCGAGGTGACCCAGAGGATTTCGGCATTCGGAAAGGTGGCGCGGAGGCTGCGCAGGAAGGGCAGTTTGAAAAGGCCATCGCCGAGAAGTTCCCGGCCCGAAAAGACGGCGATGCGCGCGATGTTTGCCGGCACGTCCGTCATGCGGGCTTGCGATAGGCGACGAGCGTCGTGCCTTTCAGATGCGCCAGCGGCAAGTCGCGGCCGAGCTCGTTCAGCGCCTTGAAGACACCGGGACAGCGTGGCGAATAGTCGTGCCACAGAACATAGCCGCCGGGCGCCACCATGCGCAGCGCCTTCGCACTGTCGCTCTTCACATAGGAATAGGAATGCGCGCCGTCGACGAAGATGAGGTCGATCTGCGCCGCGTAAGGCGCTTCGTCGAACTTCGCGCTGTCGCCGAAATGCTGCGCCACCTTGTGCGCGACCGGCGTGTCTTCATAGTAGAATTTGTCGTACCGGGATTCGCCGAGCGCGATCTTGCGCCATTTCTCCGCATCCGGATCGTTTGCATCGAATTCATAGCTGTCGTCGCCATCGGCAAGATAAGTCAGCGTGTCGATCTTCGCGTCGTCCGGTGCATTGCGCGCCAGCACATAGGTGGTGCGTCCCGTCGCCGTGCCGAATTCGAAGATGCGCCGCGCCTTCTTCGCCAGCGCGCCGAGCACCCAGGTTTCCGTGTCGTTGATGCTGGCGAGCGCGCCGGCCTGGCCGATGAAGGCGATTTCGGAGGCACGGTTCGGGCCGAGGCCGGTCGACCTGAAAATCTCGTCCCATACGTCGATGGCGACATGCGGCACCGGCGGCTTGCCGAAATTCGGGCGGAGCTTCATGCGCACGCGCTGGCGCAGTGCGTAAGACAGCGTCGCCGCAAAGGCGGCCGCAAAGAACACCGCAAGAAAGACGAGCATCCAGAAGAGAAAAGGCGAAACTGACATTCTATCCCCGGTTGTTCCGGGCATCCCCGGCAAGGTCGGGTGCCATGCACGGCGTGCACGGCACCCCCAATCGGCCTCAAGATACCGGGGTCCCGGGAAAACGCCAGAAAAAGGAGGTCAGCGCTTGCGGGCGAGCACCTTGAGCCGCGACTTCGCGCTCCAGACGAAGCGGATCACCTCGAAACCATGATCGGTCAGGAAGCGGCGCATCGCGTCCTTCGTGAAATAGTGGAGGTGCTGCGGCGGAAAGACCTCTTTCCAGGCCGTAAAATCCTTCGGCACGGACCAGTGCCCCGCGTCCGGCGTGGTGAGGTAGAGCAGCGCGCCGGGCTTCAGTCTCGTCTTCATGGCCTCGAAATAGGCATGCGGATCGGGCAGATGCTCGATCACCTCGATCATGAAGGCGAAGTCGAAATCCTTCCAGTCCGCGGGCAGGCTTTCAACGGCTCCCGCATGGTAGTGGCCGCCCGGATATTCCTTCCGGGCGATGCCCACGCTTTCTTCGCCGATATCGACGCCATAGGCCTCGAAGCCGAGACGGTGCGCCGCTTCGACGGCGGTGCCGATGTTGCAGCCGAAATCGATGAAGCGGTTCCCATGTGCGAGGTGCCGATACCGCCGGATCTGCTTCATCGCACGAACGACCTTGCGCTCCGCCTTCGCCGAATAATGCGTGTTCGAGGAATATTTCTCGTAGATCGCGGCGATTTCGGAAAGAGACGGCGTCGGATAGACGAAGTGAAATCCGCAATCCGTGCAACGGAAGATGCGATAGCCGGAAGAAATGCCGACCGGCCGAAAGGTGTGCCCGCCGCAGATCATGCAGCTCGACGGCTCGAGTGCCGTCGCCTCCGTCCTCATGGGCTCTGTTAGCGTCACGAATTTTTCTCCCGAAAAGCAACGCGTCAGACTGCCGCCCGCCCCCACATGCGTCAACACATGAAAGAGTTAGCGGCGCCTCATCCGCGCGGCGTAGAAGCCGTCCATACCGCCTTCGACGCCAAGGTGACAAGGCAGGCTTCTCAGGTCTCCTTCACCTGTGACGATCTCGCCTATGCCGCCCGCTTCCTGCGGTGCAACGGGAAGACGCTCGAAGTCGTCATGTGCGGCGAGGAAGGTTTCAACCTGTCGCACACCTTCCTCCGGCTCCAGCGAACAGGTGCAATAGACGAGCGTGCCGCCCGGCGCGAGGAGCGTTGCGGCATGGTCGAGGAGACGCGCCTGCAGGGCCGCCAGCTTGTCGCGGTCGGCGGGGGATTTGAGGTGCAGTACATCGGGATGGCGCCGTGCCGTGCCCGTGGCGGTGCAGGGCGCATCGAGCAATATCGCGTCCCATTGGCGACCGGGTGCGAAGGTCGCGGCATCGGCCACGACGGTTTCGGCCGTGAGGTGAAGCCGCGAGAGGTTCCGCGTCAGACGTTCGAGGCGCGGCTTCGAGCGGTCGAGC
>JAGUWA010000070.1 GCA_020062605.1 Parvibaculum sp.
GGCGTGCGCGGCATCAAGCTCGACGAGGGCGACGAGGTGATCGGCATGACGATCCTGCGCCATGTCGACGTGACCTCCGCCGAGCGCGAGGCCTATCTGAAGCAGGCCGCCGCCATGCGCCGTGCCATGCTGGGCGAGGCGGCGGGCGAGGATGGTCCCTCGAAGACCGATGACGAGGACGCCGACGACGCACCCTCGGAAGAGCTGACGCTGAGCCCCGAGCGCTATGCCGAACTCGGCGCGCGGGAGCAGTTCGTGCTCGCCGTCACCGAGCGCGGCTATGGACGGCGGTCTTCTTCCTACCGCTATCCGGCGAAGGGCCGCGGCGGCAAGGGCGTCATCGCCATGGACATCACGGAGCGGAACGGCAAACTCGTCGCTTCCTTCCCCGTGGAAGACGACGACCAGATCATGCTGGTCACCGATGCAGGTCAGCTCATTCGCGTGCCGGTTCACGACATCTCGATCCAGGCGCGCGGCACGCAGGGCGTCACCATCTTCCGCACCGATCCCGGCGAGCGCGTCGTTTCCGTGTCGCGTGTCGAGGAAACGGGCGAAAACGGCCCGGAAGAAGAATAGGAGAGGGCATGGCGCGCGTCGGTCTTTATCCCGGCACTTTCGACCCGATGACGAACGGACATCTCGACGTGATCCGGCGGGGCCTGAAGCTCGTCGATCATCTCGTGGTCGCGATCGGCGTCAACGCCACCAAGACGCCGCTCATTTCGCTCGAGGAACGCTTCGCGCTCATCGAGGCGGAGGCGGGCCCCATCGCGAAGGAGGTCGGCTCGAAAATCTCGACGGCGTCCTTCTCCGGCCTCGTCGTCAACGCGGCGGACGAGCACGGCGCCACCGTCATCATCCGCGGATTGCGCGGCGCCGTCGATTTCGAGTACGAAACCCAGATGGTCGGCATGAACCGCGTCATGAACCCGCATGTCGAGACGGTCTTTCTCGCCGCCTCGCCGGAGACGCAGTTCATCTCCTCGACGCTGGTGCGCCAGATTGCGTCCATGGGCGGTGACATCACGCCCTTCGTGCCGTCTTCGGTGAAGGCGAAAGTGCTGGCGGCCGTGAAGGCCCAAGGGAAATAAGCGGCGCGAGGGCCGCATCTGACAGGAGTATCTCATGCGTGGACTGACGGCGGCACTCGTCGCCCTTTTCGCCCTTGCCGGGCTCTCGGGAAAGGCACTTGCGGCCGACCCGGAAAACACCATCTATCTCGACCTCAAGGATGGCCGCGTCGTCATCGAGCTCCTGCCGGAGATCGCACCGGAACATGCGAAACGCATCAAGGAGCTGTCGCGCGAAGGCTTCTATGACGGCCTCCTCTTCCACCGCGTGATCCCGGGCTTCATGGCGCAGACGGGTGACCCGACGGCCACCGGCATGGGCGGCTCCTTCAAGGACGATCTCCGCGCCGAATTCACGAACAAGGAGAGCTTCACGCGCGGCGCCGTCGGCATGGCCCGCTCGTCCAGCCCCAACAGCGCCAACAGCCAGTTCTTCATCGTCTTCGACGATGCGAGCTTCCTCGACGGGCAGTACACGCTTTTCGGCCGCGTTATCGAGGGCATGGAATATGTCGACAACATCGCGCCGGGCGAACCGCCTTCCGATCCCGACAAGATCGTGAAGATGCAGGTTGCGGCGGATGCCAAACAGTAAAGTGAAATCGAGAGACACATGACCGATATCAACGACCCTGAAAACACGCTCATCATGGAAATTCCCCACGGGAAGGTCGTGATCGAGATGCGTCCCGATCTCGCGCCGAAGCATGTCGCGCGGATCAAGGAACTCGCGCGCGAAGGCTTCTATGACGGCGTTGCCTTTCACCGCGTCATCGACGGCTTCATGGCGCAGGGCGGCGACCCGACGGGCACCGGCGCCGGCGGTTCCGGCAAGAAGCTGCCGGCCGAGTTTTCCGCCGAGCCCCATGTGCGCGGCGTCTGCTCCATGGCCCGCACGCAGGACCCGAACAGCGCCGACTGCCAGTTCTTCATCGTCTTCGGCGACGCCACCTTCCTCGACCGGCAATACACGGTCTGGGGCAAGGTTGTTTCCGGCATGGACGCCGTCGACAAGCTGAAGCGCGGCGAGCCCGTGCGCGAACCCGACCGCATCGTCTCGATGCGCGTCGCGGCGGATGCGGCCTGATATTCAACCTCGTCATTCACGGGGGAGGCGAACTCAATATCCCCGGGCTTTGGTTTGAGTCCGACCCTCCCCCTGTGGGAGGGTCGAAAAACATGAGCGTAGCGAAATGTTTTTCGGGGAGGGGTGAGCGAGGAAAACGGGAGGCGAGTCATTTGCCGATGACGGAGCCCCCCTCCCCGAAATTCGCTTCGCTGACGCTCGCAAATTTCGACCCTCCCACAGGGGGAGGGTGATCCAGGCGGCATATGCAGCGCTTGACTGCAAACACAGCCGCTTCGCTCGCCCATGGAACTTCAATGCGCGTTTCCGATTTCGATTTCGATCTGCCGGAGGAGTTGATCGCGCTCCGGCCCGCGCGGCCGCGCGATGCGGCGCGCCTGCTCGTGATCGGGCCGGATGAAAAC
>JAGUWA010000037.1 GCA_020062605.1 Parvibaculum sp.
GAAGAGGAAACGGCGGTCCGGCAGGAGGCGGTAGTAGAAAAGGAGATTGCGCGTGTTGGCGCAGGGGATTTCCGTCCGCCAGTTCTGCGCCGCGAGTTCGGCCTCGGTCAGCGGCCGCGTCACCACGATGTTCGACATGACGGGGATGAGGCGCGGCGAAAGCTCCGGGTGGAGGCCTTCTTGCGTGAAGCCGTTAGTCGCGACGACGACACGGCGCGCAGAGACGGTGCCCGACGGCGTGACGAGACGGTGGAAGCCTCCTGCCCGCTCCCAGCGGATGACGGGCGACGATCCGTGCAACTTCGCGCCCGCGCGATCCGCGGCGAAGGCGAGACCGCGCGCGAAACGCAACGGCTGAAGGCCGAAACCGACAGGATTGTGGAGTGCACCGAACTGCTCGGTCGAGTCGTAGAATTTTTCGGCGACCTCCTCGCGAGGATAAAGATGCGTGGCTATGCCGAGACGCGCGAGGAGATCGCGCTCATGTTCGAGGTGGCGCCAGCGGGAGGCCGTATGCGCCACGTGGAGTTCGCCCTCGCCCTGGGGACGGATGTCGATGTTCTCGTCGCGCGCGAGATCGCGGACGAGGTCCACCGCCTCGACCTGCGAGGCGATGAAGCGGCGCGCCTCGTCCTCGCCGTAGCGCGAGATCAATTCGTCCAGTGAAAGCGCCGCGGGCGGCAGCGTGCAAAAGCCGCCATTGCGGCCGGAGGCGCCCCAGCCGAGAGGGCCGGCTTCGAGCAAGCGGATGTCGGTGTTGAAATCGCGGGCGAGATGCAGGGCGCAGGAAAGGCCCGTGTAACCGCCGCCGATGATCGCGACGTCGCAGGTCTCGTCCCGCACGGAACCGCGGTCGACGCCCTCGCCGAGCGGTGGCGCCTCGTCTTCCCAATAGCTGCCGACGGGAATGGCGGGATCGTAGATGCCGGGATGATACCAGGTCATGTCGTCGTCTTTCTCCACGCGCAGCAACGGTTGCTGTTGCGCGCGGAGAGAATAGCAGCAGCCGGAAAGCAGATCACTCCATGGGCGGAGGCGGAGGCATTTCCATGCGGTCCGGCATTTCGCCGGCGCCGCGGCCTTCGCCGGAGCGTTCGAAGCGGCGGATACGGACGCGTTCTTCCTTGCGCATCGCCTCGGCGACTCGCTTGCGCTGTTCGGGCGACAGCTTTTCGAAGCCGGCCATCATGGCATCGCGGCCGACCTCACCCATCTGTTTCATGGCCCGGTCCATCTTGTCGAAGGCGGCGCGGACGGCGGCTTCGTCATAGGGGTCGGCGGCGACGGCATCGGCCAGTTCGCTCTTCGCCTCACGCATGGCCAGGAGGTGCGGGCGGATTTCCGGGAAGTGACCGAGCATCGTCGTGCGGATCGCCTTGCGGTCGGCCTCCGGAAGATTCCTGAAACTCTGATGGAACATGCCGGGGCCCACACCGCCCGGCGGCAGGCCGAAACCGCTACCCGGCGGCGGACGGAAGAAAAGCGGCACGGAGATGAGACCGAGGAGAAAAATATTGACCGCAAGCGAGGCGAGAAAGGCAGGACCGAGCCACCGGCGCTGCTGCGGCCTGGCGGCAGGCGGGGTGATGTCGTTCGTATCGCTCATTGCATCCACTCCTCGGGCCAGGCCTGATCGGCCATGGCCAGTGCGATCAATCCCTCGCCCGTCTCTGTTTCCGTCGAGGCGGTGACGGCGGTGCCGCGCACGGACAGGGAAATGTCAGAGGCCGAGCCGAGCGCGATCCCCATTACCAGCGCGGCCGCAAGCGTGCCCGCGGGAAAAGCCGCCGATCCATATGGCCAGACGGTTTCGAGGAGACCGCGAAGGAAACCCTTTTCCTTCTGCGGGTGCGGAGGAACGAGCGGTGCCACGGCACGGGGACGGGCTGCCATTAGACGTTCGGTGAGCGCGGCGGAAGGCGCCTCGGCCGGCGCCATGTCGAGCAGCGCGTCGAAGCGTGCGGCCTCAGCCACCAGCGACTGCGCCTCTTCCGACGACGACATCAAGGCTTCAGCCATGGACCTTTCGCCCTGCGGCCAACGAGCGGGAGAGGCGCCATAGGCCTCAACGATCTCGCGCAGCCGTTCCAATGTCATTTCATTTCGCATCGTCTCAAGTCCACTTCCCGCGCCAGGTCAGGCGCTTATTTCCCTTGAACGCAACAGCTCGTCCTTTTCCGTCGCAAGCGCCACCCGCAACTGGCGGCGCGCCCGCGACAGAAGCGATTCCACCGCTTCCACGGTGACGCCGAGAATATCCGCCGCTTCGATATTTCCGAGGCCCTGATAATGCGAAAGCACGATGGCCGCGCGCTGGCGCTCCGGCAGGCGCTGGAGGGCGGCTTCAACGCGGGCCGCGAGCTCACGCTGCTCAAGCTGC
>JAGUWA010000213.1 GCA_020062605.1 Parvibaculum sp.
ATGTCAACGGACAGGCCATCGCCGTCGATGGCGGGCTATCGAGCACGCATCCCTTCGCGGGGCGCCGCTGAAGATCACAACCTGGCGCTGACGCTCGTCCCCTCGCCCGCATCGGCGATCGTCGCGCGCAACTTGCAGGGACCAAGCGCAAAGGCGCCCACGCCCTTTTCTGCAAACTGCAGCGACGCCCCGACGGTGAACCAGTTCTCGCCGTCGGGGCTCGCCTCAAGTGTGACGCTGGCCCCGTCGAACTCGCCCCAGGTCCAGAAGGTCCCCGTGCCGCCTGGCCAAGCCACAGGCGCCGAGCTTTCATCCGAGGCGGCGGCCTGAAAAAATGTCGTCATGTTCATCTCTCCCTTTGTAGAATGAGTTCCCGCGGCAGCTTCGCGCCTGGCGCGTATGGCGGGGATAAAGTTTTTCCGCGCGAAGACGGGATGCGCGCGAAGAGATCACAACCGGGAAATCGGGCCGGGAAACGCGCACCCTAATTCCGGACCGTGCGAACGCGTAACGGTACCGCGACATTACGATGACAACCGGAGACGGTTATCCCCGGACGTTTCAGCGATGAAGGAAGAATGGTGCCCAGGGGCGGAATCGAACCACCGACACTGCGATTTTCAGTCGCATGCTCTACCAACTGAGCTACCTGGGCGGAAGCTCCGAAGCGGCGGAAATCCGGGCCGCTGCGGCGAGGTCCGCGGTTTATAAGAGATAGAGTCCGGCCTGTCCAGAGGGCCCCGCCGCTCGGGCAAAGATCAAGCTGCAGAAGGGGTTAACCCTCACGATCCTCGTCCGCCGGGCGGGTCTGCGAGGCCTCGTCCCATTCATCGGGTGGCTCGACCGCGGGGATGGCGTAGGTGCCCTTCAGCCAGCGGTTCAGGTCCACATCCGCGCAGTGCTTCGAACAGAAGGGGTGGAACTTCGAGGAAGAGCGCGTGCCGCAGATCGGACAGGGACGCGGTGCCTTCAGCGTCACGACCTTGCCATGGTCATCATCCGTCACGACTGCCTCCTCTCGCTCCTACTGAACGGCGCCGACGTCGATCTTCTCGCGCGGGAAAGCGGGCTCGCCGACAAGCTGCACATCCGATGCGATACGACGGCGCAACCTGTCAACGAGATAGGGATTGCCGCGTTCCAGCCAATCGACAACTTCCGCGGAGGCGCGCGCGACGAGCGGGCGTCCGGGTGCGGCCTGCGCCTCTCGTGCAATCTTGCGCAGGAGATCGTTCGCGACTGTCGCGCAGGTCTTGCGGCGCGGGCGGCCGTTCGGATAGGCCGGTTCCGTGAGCAGCTTGTCGAGCGGTTCGCGCACGCGCTTGCGCGTCATCTCGACGAGGCCGAATTCCGACATGCCGGAAATCTGCGTCGGCACGCGGTCTTTCGCGAAGCCTTCGTTGAGCGCGTCGATCACTTTCTGGATGTTCGCCGGATCGTTCAGATGGATGAAGTCGATCACGATGAGCCCGCCCGTGCCGCGCAGGCGAAGCTGGTAGACGATTTCGTGCACCGCCTCGAGATTGATCTTGACGCTTGTTTCCTCAAGACCCGTCGCCGCCGTGTAGCGGCCCGAGTTCACGTCGATCGCTGTCAACGCCTCCGTCGTCTCGACGGTGATCCAGCCGCCGGAGGGAAGTTCCGCGCGCGGCTCAAGCGCGGCTTCGATCTCGCCATCGACATCGTAGAGCGCGAAGAGATCGCCGGGACCGTTGAACAACTGCACGCGGTCGAGCATTTCCGGCATGGCGCGGCGGCAATAGCGCTGCGCCTCGCCGAAGGCATCCGCGCAATCGATCAGCACACGCGCGGTATCGGCGCTCACACAGTCGCGAAGCGTCTTCGAAACGGGATCGAGATCGTGAAAGACGACGCAGGGCGCCACGGATTTGCGCTCCGTTTCGCGCACCTTGCGCCACTCCTCGGCAAGCTGGCGGGCATCGGCGGCAATGTCTTCGGAGGTCGCACCGATGGCAGCCGTGCGCACGATGAAGCCCGCCGGTTCGCCGGTGACGCCCATCGGATTGAAGCGCTCGACCATCTCCTCGACAAGCGCCGTCAGCCGTTCGCGTTCCGCCTCGTCCTCGATGCGGCGCGACAGCGCCACGCCCGACTGGTTCGGCACGAGTACGAGAAGACGCCCCGGAATGGTGACGTTCGCGGAAAGGCGCGCGCCCTTGTCGCCGATCGGATCCTTCACGGCCTGCACGAGGATCGACTGCCCTTCCTGCACGCAGGCGCTGATCGGCGGCAGCGTGCCCTCGTCGAGCCCCGTGAGTTCGCAGAGGCACCGTGCTTCGCGCGCGCCGAGAAAGCCCGCGCGCTCAAGACCGACCTCGACGAATGCCGCCTGCATGCCGGGCAGCACGCGCTGCACGCGGCCGAGAAAGATGTTGCCGATCAGCGAATGCCCCGCGCGGCCCGTCTTCGCCTTGAGGTCGTCTTCCATGGTGCGTTCCAGGAACAGCTCCACGGGACGCCCGTCCTCGACGATCGCGACGCGTGTCTCGCCGGGACCTACATTGATCAAAACTTCTTCGGACATAAAAACCCTGATTTGCGTCCGGTGCGCCCCCACGCGACCGGATGCCCCCTCTTCACCCGCGATCTTTCCAAGCCTTGAAGGTGCAATCCTAACACTGTTGTTAGTGCGGAGGATAGCCGCGTCAGGCCTTTGAAATCACTGGATATCCGGCGCCTGAGAGGAGAGCCGCCGTGTCGAAAAGCGGCAGGCCCATAACGGCCGAGTGGGACCCCTGGAGCGTTCGGACGAAGATGGCCGCGAGGCCCTGGATCGCATAGCCACCAGCCTTGCCGCGCCATTCGCCCGAGGCGAGATAGAAGGAGATCTCCTCCCGGGAGAGACGCTTGAACGTGACGCGCGTTTCGTTCACCCGGGCCGCAATGCGATGCGGCGCGATGAGATGGATGGCGGTGTAGACGCGGTGGGCGCGGCCCGACAGAAGCGTCAGGCATTTCTCCGCCTCGGCTTCCGTTTCGGGCTTGGGCAGAATGCGGCGGCCGCACGCGACCACCGTATCCGCACCGAGTACGAAAGCATCTGCATAGCCGGGCGCAACGGCCTCTGCCTTTTCGCGCGCGAGACGCTCGGCGTGAACGCGCGGCAACTCCTTGCTGTGCGGGGTTTCGTCGATGCCGGCGGCGATGACGAGGTCGGGCTCGATGCCGATCTGCGCGAGCAGCGCGAGCCTGCGGGGCGAAGCGCTGGCGAGGATGAGCCGGGTCACTTGAAGCGGTAGGTGATCCGCCCCTTGGTCAGATCGTAGGGCGTCATTTCGACGAGCACCTTGTCGCCCGCAAGCACGCGGATGCGGTTCTTGCGCATCTTGCCCGCCGTGTGGGCGATGATTTCGTGTTCGTTCTCGAGCTTGACGCGGAATGTTGCATTCGGCAGCAGTTCCGTCACAACGCCCGGAAACTCGAGCAGTTCTTCCTTCGACATTCACTATCCTTCGGAAATTTGGCCGGAAGAATGGTCACAAAGCCTCCGGAAATCAAGAGCCCGGCCCCCGAATTCGCGAGGGGACCGGGCTCAAGACATTGATTTTCGAAGGATTTCCGCTCAGTCGGCCAGCAGGTACTCAATGGTGGAGACGACGCGGACGGTCTTCATGACCTGCTCCGTCTCCTGCGCGCCGGGAATCTCGTCGCGCGGCTGGATCGAGAACTGGCCCTGCCAGGCGCGCTTGATGCCGCCGAGACGGGACCCTGAATCGGCAGCGAAGGTTTCCGCGGCCTCGCGGGCGCGCTGCGTCGCCTCCTCGATCATCTGGGGCTTCACCTCGGCGATCTTCGTGAACAGGTAGGACGGCCGGACGGGGCCATATTCGTTAGATAAAACAACGCCTTGCTCGACGAGGGTGCTGCTGTCGCGGTTCGCCTTCGCGACCTTGTCCACATCCGTCGAGCGCAACACGAGCTGCTGAGCGATGATGAAGCGCGTATCGAACTGACCGCTCGAGTACATCTGGGCCAGGCGGTCGGTGACCTGGGGCGCCTGAAGCTCGACCTCGTCTTCCGAAAAACCGTGCGATTTCAGGAAGTTGGATACGACGTCGGCATTCCGCTTCACCTCGGCCTGGGTCTCGGCGAGATCGTTGCCGGTGACGACGAAGCGCAGGGCCCAGAGCGCGAGGTCAGCCTTAACCTCCCGTTCCGAAAGGCCTTTTACGGATACGGAGCGATCGCCGAGACGCGATTTCACGAATCCGTCGCCCGCGAGATAGCCGCCGAGCGCGATGCCGAGGCCAAGAACCAGGGCTGCCGTCAGTGCAAGGATCGATTTCATGACAAGCTGCTCTCCCCATTGAGATTTTCCACTTTATAGCACGTCGATTGCGGCGGTTTCATGGATGCCGGCGGGGATAAAGGGCGACGACTGTCATCAGAATGTCATCGAACCGTCACGCGCAGGCGAACCCAGATAAAAGGATGGAGGGGACAATCAATCTGCATGCGCGAGAGCCCCACCGTTTTTCGCTCGTTTGCCGGACCGATTTCCCCGGATGGTAAGAGCACGGAGCACACCGGGGAAAAAGCCGGAAACTCATTTTATTTATCCCCGCTATTTGTTCCGCCTCTCACCCCGTCGCGGAGGAGGCGGAACCGAAGCGGCTTTCGATCCGGCGCGCGATGGCATCGCGCAACTCGCGATAGGCAGCGAGGCGGCGTTCGCGATTGCCGCCCGTGGGCGAAGCGAGCGGATCGGCGATCTCCCAATATTCGACATCGGTGGCCGAAGAGCGCGTCAGCGCCTCCACCTTCTCCTTCGCCTCGGGCGTCAAGGCAACGATCAGATCGAAGCTCGTGACGTCGTCGATTTCGCCGATGCTCTTCGGCGCGCGGAGGGAAAGATCGACGCCCGCCTCGCGCATCACCTCGGCGGCGAAGGGGTCGCCCTCCTCCGCCGGCGAGACGCCAGCCGAATCGATGAAGATGCGGGCGCCATGGCTCTTCCTCAGAAGCGCCTCGGCGATGGGCGAACGGATCGCGTTCAGGTTGCAGACGAAGAGTACGGAAGCGGGCATCGTTTCGCTGCGCCCGGCTTTTACGCTTCCGGTTCGTGTTCGCGCGGCCATCGCGGTCATCCCTTGATGTGCAGGACGCAGATGAGGGTGAAGAGGCGGCGCGCGGTGTCGAAGTCCATTTCGATCTTGCCCGAGAGTCGCTCCTTCAACGTCTCGGACCCCTCGTTGTGCAGGCCGCGGCGGCCCATGTCGATCGCCTCGATCTGCGAGGGCGCGGCCGTCTTGATCGCGTCGTAATAGCTTTCGCAGATCAGGAAATAGTCCTTGATGATCTTGCGGAAAGGCGTGAGCGAGAGAAGCACCTTGCCATGCGGCTCGTCGCCTTCGAGGCGAATGTCGAAGACGAGGCGGTTCTCCTCGATGGCGAGGTGGAGGACATAAGGCCCGCCATCGCTGCCGACGGGCGCGAAGCGGTTTTCCTCCAGCAGGTCGAAGATCGCCACTTTCCGCTCATGTTCGACATCGGGGCTGCGGCGCACGACGGAGCGCTCGTCGAGGACGAGGTCGATGATGCGGTACGCCTCACCCTCCGGCATGGCGGAAGGGACATCCGCGCTGGCTTCGTCGTCTGCTGAGCGGTCGGACATGGTGCGGTACTCTAGAGCAGTATGACGCTTCGTTGAATCGACATACTGCTCGATCTGTTCGTTTTGAGCATGTTTTTATCCCGAAACCGGTACCCACTTTCGGGAAACATGCTCTGGGCCGATTTGCGGGAAGGAAGCGAGGGGAACGACTCATGAGCGCGGTGTATGACGCTCCCCCTCACCCTTCCCACCGCCGCTTCGCGGCGGCGGGCCCCTCCCCTCTCCCCCTTGGGGAGAGGGTGCGAGGGCGAAGCCCGGCAATGACATTTGTTTTTGGACTAGAGATTGAGGCGAATCGCGATGGAGCGGCCATGGGCGTCGAGGCCTTCGGCTTCGGCAAGCGCAAGGGCGGCGGGGCCGATGGCGCGGAGCGCATCCGCGTCGCAGCGGACGATGGAACTGCGCTTCATGAAGTCGAGCACGTTGAGGCCCGACGAGAAGCGTGCGCTGCGGGCAGTCGGCAGGACGTGGTTCGAGCCGGCCACATAGTCGCCGATCGCCTCCGGCGTGTGGCGCCCGAGAAAGATCGCGCCCGCATTTGAAATCTTCGCGAGCAGCGCCTCGGGGCCGGCGACCGCGAGTTCGAGATGTTCGGGTGCAAGCCGGTCCACAAGCGGCGGCGCGTCGTCGAGCTTCTCCACCAGGATAACGGCGCCGAAATCGGCCCAGCTCTTCGTCGCGGTCGTCTCGCGCGGGAGCGCCTTCAACTGGCGGGCTACCGCTTCCTCGACGCGCGCGGCGAAGGTTGCGTCGTCCGTTATGAGGATCGACTGCGAACTCGCATCGTGCTCGGCCTGGGAGAGAAGATCGGCGGCGATCCATTCGGGATCGTTCTCGCCGTCGGCGACGACGAGGATTTCGGAGGGGCCTGCGATCATGTCGATGCCGACCGTGCCGAAGACCTGGCGCTTGGCTTCCGCGACGAAGGCATTGCCGGGGCCGACGATCTTGTCGACCGGCGCAATGGTCTTCGTGCCGAAGGCGAGCGCGGCGACGGCCTGCGCCCCGCCGACGCGGTAAACCTCGTTCACACCGGCAAGCTTCGCGGCGGCGAGCACCAGCGGGTTCACGACGCCATCGGGCGTGGGTACGACCATGACGATGCGCTTCACGCCCGCAACCCTGGCCGGGATCGCGTTCATCAGGACGGAGCTCGGGTAATTCGCCGTACCGCCCGGCACATAGAGGCCGACGGCGCCGATGGGCGTCCAGCGGTGGCCGAGTTCGACGCCTGCCTCATCCGTGAAGCGGGCATCTTCCGGACGCTGACGCTCATGATAGGCCTCGATGCGCGTGGCGGCGGTCTTCAGGGCGTCGAGCGTCTTCGCGTCGCAGGCATCCATCGCGGCATCGAGCTCAGACTGCGGGATGGCAAGGGTTTCGGCGGTGAGGTCCAGCCTGTCGAAACGCTTCGTGTATTCGACGAGCGCCTCGTCGCCCCGCGTGCGGACATCCGCGACGATCTTTTCCACCGTGTCGCGCACGTCGAGCGAGGTCTCGCGCTTCGCGTCCAGAAGGGCGGCGAAGGCTTCCTCGAAATTCGCATCTTTTGCATTCAGGCGAGTGGGCATTGGTTCTTAACCTACTTTCGTCATGGCCCGCTTCATGCGGGCCATCCACGTCTTTGCCGCAATCAAGGAAGAAAGACGTGGATGACCCGGACAAGCCGGGTCATGACGGTTTAGAAGAAGCCCGTACATCATATCAATCCAGATCGTGTTCCGGCTTGTTCGGCGTTTCCCAGACGAGGCCGAGGTCGGAGAGATGGGCGTCCAGCGCCTCGACCTCAAGCTGCACTTCGGCGCCGCCCGAAAAGACCAGCGTGACGAGGCCGGAGGGCGGGTTCAGCTCGTCGAAGCGGATGGCCAGCAGGTTCAGCACGCCATCCGGCCGGTCCTGCGCGATGTTGCGGGCGCGCGCCGAGACCACATTCTCGAAATGGAGCCCGGCGCGGACGCGCTCATGCGTTTTCTTCCGGTCGCCGCCTTCGCCTTCCCAGCGAAACCGGTTCACCACGCAGGCGAAACGGCGCGTGGAAGGGAGGAAAGCGAGGTCGCGCACATGGGTGACCGCATCCTGCAAGGCGGCGGAGACGATTTCGAGGTCGGCGGCGTCCTCTGCAGCGAGGCGAAGGTCTTTCGTCATCGGTTCCCGCTCTTATTGCGTTGCTTTTTCGCGCCAGATCTCGGCGCCGCAGGCGCTGAGCTTCGCCTCGATGCGCTCGAACCCACGATCGAGGTGATAGACGCGATTGACGATGGTTTCGCCCTCGGCGGCGAGGCCCGCGATGATGAGGGCGGCGGAGGCGCGAAGGTCCGACGCCATGACGGGCGCCCCCTTCAGCTTCTCCACGCCGCGCACCAGCGCCTTGTCGCCATGCAGCGAAATGTCGGCGCCGAAGCGCGCCAGTTCCTGCACATGCATGAAGCGGTTTTCGAAGATGGTCTCGGTGATTTCGGATTCGCCTTCGGCCACCGTCATCAGCGCCATGAACTGCGCCTGGAGATCGGTCGGAAAGCCGGGGAAGACCTGCGTCACCACATCGGTC
>JAGUWA010000086.1 GCA_020062605.1 Parvibaculum sp.
CACTGAGTCGCGCGATTCGGCCAAGCGATAAGTTCATATCTGGCGGGCATCGGAGCGAAAATCTGTTGAAAAGTGCTTGGGGCGCGGGCATTTCACGCCCACGCCGCTGCAGATGGCTCAGTCGAAGGCCTCATCCCAGGTGCCGCGCGTCGATGCCTTGGAGTATTCGGTGGCGCGATTCTCGAAGAAGTTGGTGTGCTCGATGCCGTTCAGCATCTCGTCCATCCAGGGCAGCGGGTTCTTGTCCGTGCGGTAGATGGGCTGGAGATTGAGCTGCACGAGGCGGCGGTCGGCGATGTAGCGGATGTAGTCCTTCACTTCCTGCGCCGAGAGGCCTTCAACGCCGCCCATTTCGAAGGCGAGGTCGATGAAGGCATCCTCGTGATGGATGATGGTCTCACAGGCTTTATAGATGTCGGTGCGGAGCTGGTCGGTCCAGATTTCCGGGTTCTCGTCGATAAAGGTGCGGAAAAGCTTCATGGCGGAAACCGTGTGAAGCGTCTCGTCGCGGGCCGACCACGTCACGATCTGGCCCATGCCCTTCATCTTGTTGAAGCGCGGGAAGTTCATGAGGATGGCGAAGGAGGCGAAGAGCTGGACGCCCTCCGTGAAGCCGCCGAAGACGGCGAGCGTCTTGGCGATGTCTTCCTTCGTCTCGACGCCCCATTCCTGCATGTAGTCGAACTTGGTCTTCATCTGCTCGTATTTCAGGAAGGCCTCATATTCGGCCTCGGGCATGCCGATCGTGTCGAGCAGGTGGCTGTAGGCCGAAATGTGGATCGTCTCGATGTTCGAGAAGGCGGCGAGCATCATCTGCACTTCGGTCGGCTTGAAGACCCGCGAGTAATGCTTCATGTAGCAGTTGTTCACCTCGACGTCGGCCTGCACGAAGAAGCGGAAAATCTGCGTGAGCAGGTTGCGCTCGCCGTCGGTGAGCTTCTTCGACCAGTCCTTCACGTCGTCGGCCAACGGCACTTCCTCCGGCAGCCAGTGGATGCGCTGCTGCGTGAGCCATGCTTCATAGGCCCAGGGATAGCGGAACGGCTTGTAGACGTGGCGTTCTTCGAGAAGGGACATGGTGGTGTTTCCCGGATCAGATGTTCAGCGTCATTGCGAGGAGCGAAGCGACGAAGCAATCCAGTTCAGAATTTGCCGCTTCATGGATTGCTTCGCTTCGCTCGCAATGACGAATGTTAGAAAGACGTGGATGGCCCGGACGAGCCGGGCCATGACGATTTTTATTCTGTCCTGCCGCCTGCTTGCCGAGCTAACACGGTGAGCAAGTCATCAATAATTCCTTGCATCTCTGTTGCGATCTTTTGCTGTGCTTCGTAAGGCGCCATCCGCAAATGCACGAGTGCGGCGACTAGCGATGACCTATTCCGTTCCATCTCCATCTCCGTCTTATGCAAGTTTGGACCTTGCGGGCCACGGCGTCATCACGACGCGGTGTAACAATTCTCATGCGACCATCGGCGAAGGGCAACGGAAAATACTTTTGCTCCGCAAAACTTCAGAACCTCACTGACAGGCGAGGCATTCCTCGTATTTGTTCTCTTCCTGCGCTTCGGCCGCGACCCGATCGAGCGTCAGCACGTCGAGTTTCTTCGCGGGGACGAGCGAGACGACTTCCGCCTTTTCGGCGCGCTGGATCGAGAGCGAGCGGCAGTAATAGAGGCTCTTCACGCCGTGCTTCCATGCCATGAAGTGCAGGCCGTGGAGGTCGCGCTTGTGAACATCGGCGGCGAGGAAGAGGTTCACCGACTGCGCCTGGTCGATCATCGGCGCGCGGTCACCCGCATGCTCGATGACCCAGCGCTGGTCGAGTTCGAAGGCGGTCTTGAAGACGTCCTTTTCCTCGTCCGACAGGAAGTCGAGATGCTGGATCGAACCGCCATTCGTCACGATGGAGGACCAGGTGTCGTCGTCGTTGCGGCCCTTCTGTTCCAGCAACTTCGTCAGGTGACGGTTGCGGACGTTGAAGGAGCCGGACAGGGTCTTGTGCGTGAAGGAGTTTGCCGCGATGGGCTCGATGCCCGGCGAGGTGCCGCCGGTGATGATCGAGATCGAGGCGGTGGGCGCGATCGCCGTCTTGTTGGAGAAGCGCTCGTTGAAGCCGTATTCGGCGGCATCCGGGCAGGCGCCGCGTTCTTCGGCGAGCTTCTTCGAAGCCGCGTCAACACCCTCCTTGATGCGGGCGAACATGCGCTTGTTCCAGACCTTCGCCATGACGCCTTCGAAGGGGATCATGTTGGCCTGAAGGAAGGAATGGAAACCCATGACGCCGAGACCGACCGAACGCTCGCGCGCGGCAGCATATTTGGCGCGGGCCATCTCGTCCGGCGCGCGGTCGATGAAATCCTGCAGGACGTTGTCGAGGAAGCGCATCACATCCTCGATGATGGTCGGGTGGTCCTGCCACTCGTTATAAGTTTCGAGATTGAGCGAGGAGAGGCAGCAGACCGCCGTGCGCTGCTCGCCATGCTGGTCGATGCCGGTGGGCAGCGTGATTTCGGCGCAGAGGTTCGAGGTCTTGACTTCAAGGCCGGCGAGCTTGTGGTGCTCGGGGCGCGCGTTGTTCACGGTGTCCTTGTAGACGATGTAGGGCTCGCCCGTTTCGATGCGCGAGGTGAGAAGCCTGATCCAGAGCGAGCGGGCGGAGACGGTCTTCTGGACCGTCTTGTCCTTGGGGCTCAGGAGCGCCCATTCGGCATCCGCCTCGACGGCGCGCATGAAGGCGTCGGATACGAGAATGCCGTGGTGAAGGTTGAGCGCCTTGCGGTTCGGATCGCCACCCGTGGGGCGGCGCATTTCCATGAATTCCTCGATCTCGGGATGGTCGATCGGCAGGTAGACCGCCGCCGAACCGCGCCGCAGCGAGCCCTGGCTGATCGCAAGCGTCAGCGAATCCATCACGCGGATGAAGGGAATGATGCCGGAGGTCTTGCCGTTGCCACCGACCGTCTCGCCGATGGAGCGCAGATTGCCCCAATAGGAGCCGATGCCGCCGCCCTTGGCCGCCAGCCAGACGTTCTCGTTCCAGAGGCCGACAATGCCGTCGAGGCTGTCGGAGGCTTCATTGAGGAAGCAGGAAATGGGCAGGCCGCGTTGCGTGCCGCCATTGGAAAGGACGGGCGTCGCCGGCATGAACCAGAGCTTGGAGATGTAGTCGTAGAGGCGCTGGGCATGGGCCGCGTCGTCCTTGTCGGCATAGAAGGAGGCGACACGCGCAAACATGTCCTGATAGGACTCGCCGGGCATCAGGTAGCGGTCGCGCAGGGTCGCCTTGCCGAACTCGGTCAGCAGCGCGTCGCGCCCATGATCCACCTTCACACGGGGACGGCCACCGAGCTGGACGGCCTGGTACTGGTCGCCGAACACCATTTCGGGCTCGGCCGAGCGCCGCGATTCAGCGCGCACGCGGGTCACCGCCCGTTCGCCCGTAATGATTGCCGATACGCTGGCCTCAACCTCACTCATATCTACCGCTTTCGACGTGTCGTTCAGCATGTTCTGGTCCCCGGTCTGCCCTGCTTCGCCGCATCTCAGCGGGCAAAAGATCCCTGTCCAGCGAGCGGATAGTCTCTCGCCGTCTTCCTGCCCCCGTATGCCGGGCAGAACTCGCTTGATTCTGTGATTGCGCCGCCGCTCTGAGAAATTCCCCCGCGAAGCGCGGCGCGTCCAGATATAGTATCCGTCTGTTCCCCGAGGTCAATCAGTAGTGTGGGACGAGAAGCAAAAAAATGGTAAACGCCGCACCCGCAAGCTGGCGGCGCAGCGAATTTCCGATGCATATTCAACGGGTTGATTCACGCGACCGCCGAGTAAGGAAGTCTCCCGATGCCCGACACGACCGCCGACCGCCGCCCTCTCTATCCCGAGATCGAGCCCTACCGGACCGGAACGCTGAAGGTCTCCGATTTGCACACGATTTATTTCGAGGAAAGCGGCAACCCCAAGGGCAAGCCTGTCATCATCGTGCATGGCGGGCCCGGCGGCGGAACCAACCCCACCATGCGGCGGACGCATAACCCGGACGCCTATCGCATCATCCTGTTCGACCAGCGCGGCTGCGGGAAGTCGACGCCTCATGCGGAACTGCGCGAAAACACGACCTGGGATCTCGTGGCCGACATGGAGCGCATCCGCGAGCATCTCGGTATCGACAAATGGCAGCTTTGCGGCGGCTCATGGGGCTCGACGCTGTCGCTCGCCTATGCCGAAACGCATCCCGATCGCGTTACCGAGATCATCCTGCGCGGCATCTTCACGCTGCGGAAGCGGGAGCTCGACTGGTTCTACCAGGAGGGAACGGACGTGCTCTTCCCCGATGCCTGGGAGGGCTTCGTCGAGCCGATCCCTGAGGCCGAGCGCGGCAACCTGATGGCGGCCTATTACAAGCGGCTCACCGGCGACAACGAGGCGGAAAAGATCGCCTGTGCCAAGGCCTGGAGCATCTGGGAGGGGACGACGCTGTCGCTCTATTCGGACGCCGAGCGCGTGAAGCGCTTCGCGGACGGGCATTTCGCCCTCGCCTTCGCGCGGATCGAGTGTCACTACTTCATGAACAAGGGTTGGTTCGAGCCGCAGGACCAGCTCATCCGCGAGGCGGGGAAGCTGAAAGGCATTCCGGGCGTGATCGCACAAGGCCGCTACGACGTGGTGACACCGATGTTCACGGCATGGGAACTTGCGAAGGCTTGGCCCGACGCGGAGTTCAACATCGTGCCGGATGCCGGCCACACGGCGACGGAGCCCGGCATTGTCGATGTGATGGTGCGGGCAGGCGACCGCTTCGCGACGCTCTGATCGCCCGCGATGCGCATTCTCTATCTCGTCAATGCCCTCGACTCCCCGCCCGGCGTGCTTCTCGACGAAGCAAGGAATGCCGGTGCGGAGGCGCAGCTGATTCACACGGCGGAAAGGCGCGACCTCACGACGGGCGAGGTGCGCGACGTGCCGGCAACGGACAAGGGGTTCGACGCGCTTGTCGTGCTGGGCGGCGCGATGGGCGTTTACGAAGAAGCGGCACACCCTTTCATCGGGCAGGCGCGGAAGCTGGTGCGGCAGTTCCACGACGCGGAAAAACCGGTGATGGGCGTCTGCCTCGGTTCGCAGATCGTGGCGAGCGCTTTCGGCGCGCCGGTTTACCGGATGAAGGAGAAGCTCGAAACCCACGAGGAATGGGGTTTCCTGCCGCAGACATGGGAGGCGGCCGCCTCCGACGATCCGCTGCTCCACGACGCGGCGCACGGACTGCGCATCATGCACTGGCACGGCGACACTTTTGATTTGCCTGAGGGCGTCACGCGGCTTGCAACGCGAGAAACCTGTCCCAACCAGGCGTTCCGCGTGGGCAACAAGACCTATGCCTTCCAGTTTCATCTGGAGGTCACGCGAGACATTCTGGCGGGGTGGTCGGACTACCGCGCCAACGCATTGCAGGTTCCGCGCGAGGAGATCGAGGCCCTGATCGAACCGCAGATCGCGGCATCGCTCGACGCGCAGGAAGAGTTCGCCCGCCGCGTCATGCGGCGCTGGATGGGGCTCGGCTAGATCCGAACGCCGGCGGACCGCCCAGCCTCCGCCCCAAACGATCTTCGATCGTTTGACCCTCCCCGAGGGGAGGGTGGGATTTCTAGTAATTCACGCGCCGCGAGATCGCGCCATCGACCACGAGGTTCGAGCCGGTGGTGAAGGAGGAGGCGGGGCTCGCGAGGAAGACGGCGGCGTTGGCGATGTCCTGCGGCGTCGCCATGCGGCCGGTCGGATTGCGCGACATGGCCTGCTTGAACATGTCGGGCATGTGCTCCTCGACCATGTTCCAGACGCCGCCCTTGAAATAGACCGTGCCGGGGGAGACCGTGTTCACGCGGACATGGGCGCCGGCATGCTCGCGGGCGAGCCCCTTCGCCAGATGGATCTGCGCGGCCTTGAGCGCGCCATAGGCGCCGCCGCTATCGCTTTCGGCGGCGGAAATCGAGGAAATAAAGATCGCGGAGGCATCTCCCGACTTCTGACCCGCCTCCTTGAGGAAGGGGAGCGCCGCGTCGAACGCGTGGACCGCGCCCAGCACGTCGATCTCGAAACAGGCACGCCAGCTCTTCTCGTCATTGCCCTGCGCGAGCGCGCTCGCATTGGCGATGACGATGTCGAGACCGCCAAGTTCCTTCGCCGCTTCGGCGATCCACTTCTTCAGGCCTTCGCCGTCGGCGATGTCGGCCGTGCCGCCCGTCGCCTTCACGCCCTTCTTCGAGAGCGCGGTGACGGCCTCATCCACCTGGTCCTGGTGGCGCGCGCAGATGGCGATATCGACGCCCTCCCCCGCCAGCGTTTCCGCGATGGCGCGGCCGATGCCGCGCGTACCGCCCGTGACGATCGCCTTCTTGCCCTTGAGACCGAGATCCATGACGCATCCTTCCTTTAGAAAATTTCATTGGCGGCGACTGTAGACCGCATGGCTTCGAGGTCAATCCGGCGGATGGCTATCAGAAAGGCCCGCGCGGGTCGTCGGCAATGAAGAGAACCCGCAGGGAGCGGAGCGCCTCTCGCGCACGGGTGCTGAGCCGCGTCACGAATTTTTCCTCCTGCGGCGGATCGAGGTCGAGGCCGACCTGACGCACAGCACCATCCTGCACCTGCAGCACCGCAAGCGCCACGCCGGCGACGCGCGTTCGCGCGCCCTCCTTCACTTCCCTGCCGAGGCGGGAGCGCATGAATTCCTCAAGCGTCAGCGCGCGCTCCTCCGGCTCGAAGTCGAGGCCATACAAGTCGGCAACGAGGGCGGCGCTCGCCGATCCCTCCAGGATGAAATCGACCGTGCCGACATCCTTCGCGCGGGTGCGCGCGCGACGAGCGCCGAACAGGCGATCGAGCGTCGGGATCATGTCGGCGGTGGTGAGGATCATCACGACATCGCCGGGCTTGACGCCCTGGTCGAGCCCCTCCGTCCGCACCACTCCGTCGCGCATCACCGAGATCACAGTCGCGCCCACCGGCAGCGGCAGGCGGCCGATAC
>JAGUWA010000332.1 GCA_020062605.1 Parvibaculum sp.
CTCGCCGATCTGCGCAGCCTCCGGCTCTCGCTCCGCAATCCGGACCTGACGACGGCGCAACGCGTCGCCACCGCCATCAACACCTATCTCGGCACGCAGACCGCCTCCGCGGACAACTCCACCACCGTGCAGCTCAACGTGCCGCAGGCCTATCGCGGCGGCGTCGTGGCGCTCCTCACCGACATCGAGCAGCTCCGCGTGCAGCCGGATCTCGCTGCCCGCGTCGTCATCGACGAGTCCTCGGGCGTCATCGTCATGGGTCAGGACGTGCGCGTCAGCAAGGTCGCGATTGCCCAGGGCAATCTCACCATCTCCGTCAGCGAGACGCCGCAGGTCAGCCAGCCCTCCCCCTTCTCCACGCAGGGCGACACCGTGGTCGTACCTCGTACCGACATCGAGGTGGACGAGGAACTGGGCAAGCAGCTCGGCATCATCGACGGCAGCATTTCCCTGAAGGAGCTGGTCGACGGCCTGAACGCTCTCGGCGTCAGCCCCCGCGACATGATCACGATCCTGCAGGCCATCAAGTCGGCAGGTGCGCTCCAGGCGGAAATCGAGGTGATGTAATGGAAGCCCTCTCCGCCCTCCCCACCTATATGTATCTGTCTCAGGCCCGCCCGGCAGCCAAAGCGGCGGCGGCCATCGAAGACGGGCGCGACCCGCGTACATGGGAAGCGGCGAAGGAATTCGAGGCGCAGTTCGTTTCGACGCTCTTCCAGTCGATGTTCAAGGGTCTTGAGGACCAGGAGAGCGCCTTCGGCGGCGGGCCGGGCGAAACCATGTTCAGTTCTCTTCTCGTCGACCAGTACGGCCAGCAAATGGCGAAGTCGGGCGGCATCGGCCTTGCCGACAGCGTCTACCGCGAAATGCTGAAAATGCAGGAGGTATCGCAATGAGCGCTCAGCAGGGCCGCATTCCGGCCGAGACCTTGCAGCCCATCGAACTCGTGGACCGGCTGCTCGCGCTTACCACCGGCCTGACCTCGGTCATCCGCCGCGAAACGGATTTGCTGCGCGACCGCGCACAGGCCGAGGTTGCGGCCCTCCAGCCGGAAAAGATCCGCCTCGCCAACGATTACGCGATGGACGTCATGGCCGTTCGCGGCCACCGGAACCTGCTCGATCGGGCCCCCTCAGAGCGGGTTTCCCGCCTCAAATCGGCGATGGGCGAGCTCGACCGCGCCCTCGCGCTGAACGGCGAGGCGCTCACCGCTGCGAAATCCGTCTCCGAAGGCCTCATTCGCATGGTCGCGAATGCCATGAGCGAGCGCAGCGCGCCCGCTCTCGGTTATGGGCCCAACGCGGCGGCCGCCGCACGGCGCCCCGGCAGCTCCGCGGGCTCTGGTTCCCTGACCCTCGACTCCCGCGCATAATCGGCAGACGCGGATCGGACCTGTTGACCGGCCTGTTAACCGGACCGTAACCATGACAGACCGAATGATACGGGAACGGACCAATCGGGGTCCGCGGGGGCAAATCTGGACATGTCTGGCTTGAGCAAGCGGCGCATCGCCGCCGATGGCGAAATCGAAAAGAAGCTCGCACAGGGCCAACGCCTTCAGGCGCGCGCGCGCTATGCCGATGCCGAAGCCCGCTACCGCAAGGTGCTGGCCGCTGACCCGGCGCATGTCGGCGCCCTCACCGGTCTTTCCCAATGCCTGATCGCACAGGAGCGCGCGCCCGAAACCATCGCCCTTCTCGATCGCGCCGCCGAAGCGGCCGTCAACGAGACCGGCTATCTCTTCGATCTCGCCACCGCCTGCGCGCTGGTGGGCTACCGGCACCAGGCCCGCGCGGTCTATCGCCGTGCGCTGGAACTCAGCCCCGATCACACCTCGGTCCTCATCAACCTTGCGAATGTCGAAAACGACCTCGGCGAAACGCAGGTCGCGGTGGACTTGCTGTCCCGCGCCATCGAGATCAATCCCAACGCGGCGCGCGCCTACACCAACCTCGGCAAGATTCTCACCGGCACCGATCTCCTCGACGAGGCGCTGGCCTGCTACCGCCGCGCCATCGAGATCGACCCGAACATCTCTCAGGCCTGGACCAACCTCGCCGCCCTTTATGAAATTCTCGGCCGCTTCGAGGATGCGCTCGACGCGCTTCAGAAGAGCCTCGCCATCGACCCGGAATGCGATGCCGCCCGCTGGAACCTCGCCCGCACCCTGCTCACCCTCGGTGAAACGGAAGCCGGCTGGGACATGTACGGCTTCGGCTTCGCCTGCCGCGAGCGCCAGCCTCATCGCCCCTTCCCCGGCCTCATCTGGGAAGACGAGGACCTCTCGGACAAGACCATCATGGTCTGGCGCGAACAGGGGCTCGGCGATGATCTGATCTTCTCGACCTGCTATTCCGACCTCATCGCCCGCGCCGGCCACGTCATCATCGAAACGGACGCCCGCCTCGTGCCGCTCTACCAGCGCACCTGGCCGGAAGCGACGGTCCGCGCCGAAACGATGGCGTCCACCGGCCTCGGCAACTATCCCGATGTCGATTTCGACCTCACCGCGCCTGCCGGCCTCGTCGCCGGACGTCTTCGCCGCCGTATCGCCGACTTTCCGGACGAAATCCGCGGGCTTCAGGCAGATCCGGCGCGCGTCGCCGAATGCCGCGAGTGGCTCGCCACGCTAGGCCCCGGTCCGAAGATCGGCCTGTCCTGGACCTCCGGCAAGATCAACGACCTCCGCTCGGCCTACTACACGGCGCTTGCGGACTGGAAGCCGCTCTTCGAGGCCGAGAACGTGTCGATCGTCAATCTTCAGTACACGAATGTGGATGAGGAAGCCGAAGCCCTCGCCCGCGAGTTCGGTTTCACGCTTCACCGCATGCCCGGCCTCGACCTCTTCAAGGATATCGAGGGCGCGGCGGCGCTCACCGCCTGCATGGACACCGTCGTCGGGCCGCCGAGCTTCCCCGTCGTGCTGGCGGCGGCGCTCGGCCGTCCCTGCTTCCACTACGGCCCGAAGCGCATCTGGACGAAGCTCGGCACGAACCGCCTTCCCTGGTTCCCGGCCATGCGCTGCTACCCCATCGACCGGTCGACCGACCGCCCGGCACTCGCCGCCCGCATGACCGCGGACGTGAAGGCCTTTCTCGGCAAGTAAGGGGTCTCCCGCCGGCGGCACGCCCGGCGGCACGCGGAGGACAAACTGCCGCCTGCACCCGGCAAAACTTTCCCCGCAGACGGAACTTCCTGCCAGCCCTACCGGCGCTTCCCTCCCATAACCCGTTGATTTCCCTCGATTTTAAAACTGGCCCGTCCTTTGCGAATAGGAAGGCCAGAAGCAATCGACGGATGCAGGGTAAGGCGAAGCCGCTCATGCACCCGGTTCGGCCGCGAAGAGACTGCCGGAGCACGTATCGGCGAACGGACAGTCAAATCGCAATCAACCTCGGGTTGTTTACGCCGAATTAATGATTAACGCCGAGTGTAGTGCCCGTGCCGCCACGAGACGGCTGGGCCAAACCCTGGAGGGTAGAGACAATGGCTGATGTAGTCCTTTCCGGTGCAATCCGGTCGAACCTGCTCAGCATGCAGAACACAACCAAGCTCCTGGACGAAACGCAGCTGCGTCTCGCCACCGGCTTGAAGGTACGCAGCGCGATCGACAGCCCCACCGCCTTCTTCACGGCGCAGGGCCTGAACAACCGCGCATCCGACCTGAACAACCTGCTCGATGCGATGGGTCAGGGTGTGAAGACGCTGGAAGCCGCGGACCAGGGCATCAAGTCGATCCTCAAGCTCGTCGAGAGCATGAAGGCGGTCGCGAACCAGGCGCTCGAAACCAAGATCAACGCCACGACCATCGTCGGCAACCGCTCCGGCGCCGCCCTCACCGGTGGTGTCGCCCTGGCGGGCCTCGGTGCTCTGGCCACCGGCAACACGCTTACCATCACGGTCGGCGAAGTGACGGAAACGGTCGACATCGGCGCCGCGACGGGCGAAGTCGCCACCGTGCAGGATCTGATCGACTGGGTCGCCGCGACCTTCGTGGGCGACGAGCCGCTCGAAGCCATCATCAATGACGAGGGCCAGCTCGAATTCTCCGCCGCCAACGGCCGCGAACTCACGATTGCCGCCGACAATGGCGGTACCGCGGTCAGCCTCGCCGGCCTGCTCGGGTCTCACACCTCTTCGACCAACGGCGTGAACCGCGACAAGTTCGAATCCGATTTCAACAATCTGCGCGAACAGATCGAACAGCTCGCCAGCGACGCCAGCTACAAGGGCGTGAACCTGCTGAAGGGCGACCTGCTCAGCGTCTTCTTCAACAACGAGCAGACCTCGAAACTCGACATCGAGGGTGTGGACCTCACGCCGGATGGCCTGCTCAACATCGGCACGGTTCCGAATGAATCCGGCGATCATGGCTTCGCCGCCGATGCCGACATCCAGACCTTCGTGGACGTTCTGAATGCCGCCACCGGCGTGCTTCGCCAGCAGTCCTCGACCTTCGGCGCCAACCTCGGCGTGGTGCAGATCCGCCAGGACTTCACCGCCTCGCTGGTCAACACGCTGGAGACCGGCGCGTCGGAGCTGACGGTCGCCGACACCAACGAAGAAGGTGCGAAAATGCTCGCCCTGCAGACCCGCCAGCAGCTCGGCACCACTGCCCTGTCGCTCGCGAACCAGGCCGAACAGGGCGTTCTCCGCCTCTTCGGTTAAGATTGAATCCTCAAGGAATTCAAAGGGCGGACCCTCGGGTCCGCCCTTTTTGCTTAACGGGGTGCACGGAACTTTTTCGAAAAACTTCGAAAAAAAACGACGGGTTTTACGACCTTTTAACGAGAGCGCTTCATGCTCTCGTCATGGCTCAGGAAGAGCCTTGATTACCGTTCCTAGGAAAGGACACGACAAATGGGTGATATCGTCATCAACAGCGCTGTGCGTTCGAACCTGCAGACCCTGCAGAGCACGGCGAAGCTCATGGCCCAGACGCAGAACCGTCTGGCGACCGGCCTGAAGGTTTCCAGCGCTCTCGACAATCCGCAGTCCTTCTTCACGGCTTCCGGCCTGAATTCGCGTGCAAGCGACCTCGGCGCCATTCAGGACTCGCTCAGCCTCGGCGTGAAGACGCTGAATGCTGCCGACGAAGGCATCAAGGCGATCCAGAAGCTCGTCAACCAGGCCAAGTCGGTCGCCAACCAGGCGCTCCAGGCGAAGGCCACCGCGACGACCCTCGACAAGACTGCTGAAGCAGCCGCGATCGCCGGTACTGCCGGCGCCCGCACGGTCTCCTTCCAGATCGGCACGGCCGCGGCTGTCGACGTTGTCTTCGGCACGGCGACCTACGCCACGGCGGCCTCTTCGGCTGCCGCCATCGAAAGCGCTCTCTCCGGTCTCGTTTCGTCGGGCGGCACGCTTGCTGGCCTGTCCGTTACGGTCTCGGGCGGCACTCTCTCCTTCGAAGTGGCGTCGGGCGAAGATCTCACGATCTCCGGTACCGCTGCCGCGACGGGCGCCGCGGGCTTCGGCATCGCGACCTCCGGCACGCAGGGTGAGAACGGCGAAACGCTCACAGAAGCCCGTTCGACCTTCGCGACCGACTACAACAACCTGCGCACGCAGATCGACCAGCTCGCGACCGATGCCAGCTTCAACGGCATCAACCTCCTGAACGGCGACAACCTGACCGTGAAGTTCAACGAGTCCGGCACATCCAGCCTTGCCATCACGGGCGTGACGCTCGATGCGGCGGGCCTCGGTATCACGGAGACGACGTTCAGCGACATCGACGCGGACGTTGCCCTGCTCGACACGGCGACCGCAACGCTCCGCAAGCAGGCCTCGACCTTCGGTGCGAACCTCTCGGTCGTGCAGAACCGTCAGGACTTCACCAAGAACCTGATCGGCGTTCTCGAAGGCGGTGCCGGCGACCTGACGCTGGCCGACACGAACGAGGAAGCGGCCAACCTGCTCGCTCTGCAGACCCGTCAGTCCCTCGCTCAGAGTTCGCTGTCTCTCGCGAACCAGGCGGAACAGAGCGTTCTCAACCTCATCCGCTAATGAGCCCCCGCCCTTGGGCGGACGGAAAGGAAAAATGGACGACGGGAACCCCGGTTCCCGCCGTTTTCTTGTGGAGCGGCTGCACGGCGGCGCCAAATCGCGCTAGACTGGCGGACCCTCTCCGTAGAATCGCTGTCAGGACGCATAAGCAATGGCTCTCAAAGTCGAACTCAAGCCCGGCGAACGCTTCATTCTGGGCGACAGCGTCATCACCAACGACGACCAGCGCACGCGCCTTTTCATCGAGGGCGACACGCCGATCCTGCGCGAAAAGGACATTCTGCGCGCGGCCGATGCCGACACACCCTGCAAACGCGTCTATCTCATTGTCCAGATGATGTATCTCGCGACGGACCCCCGCCCGCACCACGATCTCTATTTCCAGATCGTTAAGGATGTCATGCAGGCGGCGCCTTCCACGAAGCCGTATCTGGACGCGATCAACAGTAAAATCTTAACTGGCGAAATGTATAAAGCTCTCAAGGAAGCTCGAAAGTTGATCGAGTACGAACGGGGGCTGTTGGAGAATGTCAAAGGCTCATGAGGCTTACGCCAGCGCCTCGCGCAACGCGCCGAAGGATCCGCGAGAGTTCGAAGCGACGATCCTGACCCGGGCGGCAGGCCAGTTGCAGCGCATACGCGACAACTGGGACAACGAAAAGAGAGACGCTCTTCACGACGCGCTCACCTACAACCGCCGCATCTGGACCGTCTTCGCCTCCTCGGCGGCCGAAAACGAGCATCCGCTCCCCCGCGAAATCAAGCAGAACATCGCGAACCTCGCCATCTTCATCTTCAAGCGCACCAACGAGATTCAGGCGAGCCGCGAGCCGGAGCCGAAGCTCCTCGACACGCTCATCATGATCAATCGCGAGATCGCCGCGGGCCTCTACAGCCGCGCCTGACCGCACAACTCCGCAAGGCATAGCTCCGTCCTTCCCACCCTCCCCCTGCGGGAGGGTCAAAATTCGCAAAGCGAATTTTGGGGAGGGGTCACGCCGTCAGCATCTTCGTATGCGCTTCGATTTCCATATCTAGCGCGGCGGCATGCGGATCGCACCGTCGAGCCGCACCGTCTCGCCATTGAAATATCCGTTGCGAAGCATCGTAAGGGCGAGGTCCGCATATTCCGACGGATCGCCGAGACGCGGCGGAAAAGGAACGGACGCCGCCAGGTTCTCGAAGATTTGCGGCGCGCGGTCCTTCACGCCCAGCATCGGCGGCGTCGCCATGATGCCCGGCAGGATCGTGTTGATGCGAATGCCCTCTCTCGACAGATCGCGCGCGATGGTCAGCGTCATCCCCTTGATCGCCGCCTTCGCCGCCGAATAGGCCACCTGCCCGATCTGCCCGTCCTCGGCGGCGACGGAGCCCGTGTTCACGATGGCGCCGCGTTCCCCGCCTTCCAGCGGATCGAGCGTCGCCATGCCCGCCGCGCTCTTCACGACGCAGCGGAACGTGCCCACCGTGTTGAGCCCCAGCACATATTCGAAATCCGCGATCTTGTAGGGAACGATCTCGCCCGTTTTCCTGTCCCGCGCGATGGTTTTTCCGCCGCGCCCGCCGCCGGCGCAGTTCACGAGGCAGCGCTCCTGGCCGTTTGCCGCACGCGCCTTGGCGAAGCCCGCATCGACCGACGCTTCGTCCATCACATTGACCTCGCAATAGAGCGCGCCGAGCTCCTTCGCGACCCTCTCTCCGTTCTCCTTGTTGAGATCGAAGATGGCGACCTTGACCCCAAGGTCGCGCAGCGCCTTCACCGTCGCCTTGCCGAGACCGGATGCCCCGCCGGTCACCACCGCGGATATCGAACTGTCGAGTTTCATGATCGAGCTGCTCCCGTCGTTTCTTGTTTTGCATCGGCCGATGGCCTTGACGGCCTCCAGCATGACGCCTTTTTCCACCCGCGCAAACCGTCGCTCTCTCGCCCTGCTTTGACGTCGGGGATTCCTGCATTCGGAAATCCGGCAACAAAAAAGGGCCCGTGAAAACGGGCCCTTTCCATTCGTTCCGGCGGTTGCCTAGCGCATGTAGTTCACGAGCGAGAGTTCCGACAGCATGGCGGTGACCTGATAACTCGCCTGAAGCTGCGTCTGCAGCGTCGTCAGTTTCACGCCGACCTCATAGGCATCCGCGTTCTGGATATCGCCCAGGATTTCATTCGCCGTCGCCATCGTCGCGTCGTGCCGGTCCTGCGTATGGCTCAGCGTCGACGCCGCAAGCCCGAGATTGGTCACGATGCTCTCGACGGACTGCGTGCCCGTGAAGTTGAGCACCTGCCCCGCCCGGCTCGTCAGCGCGCGATAGCTGTCGCGCTGTTCGAGATCGTTCGCATCGCTGTACTCGGCCGCCGCCAGCAGCGCCGACATTTTCAGCGTGTCGCGGATCGAGGCCTGATCGGCGCGCGCGCCATAAGTAAGCTGCCGGCTCTCGTCGATCTGCGCCACGAAATCCTTGCCCGCACTCGGGCCGAGATCGCCGCTGTACCAGATGACCGTATCGTCGGCCGTCGCATCGCGAAGCCCGGTCGCCGTGTCGAAAGGCGGCCCGTCCACGCGCTGCGGAACCCCGCCCGCCGCATAATCGAAGAAATTGTCGGCCGCCTCAACGGCGGACGCCGCTCTGAGCGTCACATTCGCCTCGCGCTGGATCGATGTGTCGAGCGCCGCCTGGAAATTGGCGCTCGTCGTTGCCGCATCGGCGCCGATGGTGAACTCGCCAGCTTCCGGCGGGTTGTTGGCCGTCGCCGTCAGCGTCACGGTCGTCGTGGTGCCATCCGGCAGGTCGAGCTCGAAGGAGATCGTCTCGCCGGCAGCCGGAAGCCCCGTGAAATCGACATCGACGCCTTGCGGAGAGCCCGCCGGGCCCGTCACGCTCGCATTTGAAAGCGTCGACTGAACGGCGGCGATCTTGAAGCCGAAAACGCTCGGGTCCGCATCTTCGGCGAGCGTCACCGTCGTACCCGCACTGCCGAGTGTCAGCCGCCCGCGTCCGTCCGCACCGAGATCGGCCTGCGCCCGTTCGTCGATGAACTGCTTGAGGCCCGCCTTGTTGCCGCTGCCGTTCAGGATTTCGTCGGGCAGCGCCACAGGGCGCGTCTGCGTATCCTTGCCGCCGAAGAGATAGCGGTCTTCCACCTGCAGGTTGAGCAGGTTCACCATCTCGTCGAAGCTCATTGCCGCCTGGACCTGCGCGCTCGTCTGCGTACCGTTCACGAGTTCGAAGCCGGAGGTCGCGAGCGAGGCCTTCGTCTCGCTCACGATGTCGTTCACGCGCGTCAGCGCCGTTGACATCACGTCGATGCGCATCTGCGTCTTGGAGATCGTGTTCGTATAGGCCGAAATCTGTCCGAGCTGGTGCGTCAGCGAGAGAACCGAGTTCCGGTTCGTGCCGAGCTTCGCATAGCTGTCCGTCTTGAGTCCGGTCGAGAGCTGCCGCTGCAGATCGTCGAACTGGGCCCGCATGTCGTTGATCGACTGGCGAAGCGCGAGAGACTGGGAAAGCGTCGATACCTGCATGGGAATTACCTGCCGATGCTCATGAGCACGGTGAAGAGGTCCTGGATGGTCGAGATGACCCGGGCATTAGCCGAATAGGCGTTCTGAAGAAGGAGGAGGTTCGACATCTCGTCGTCGATATTGACCCCCGCCTCCGCGTCGAAGCGGTCCTGCAGCGAGGAGGCGACCACCTGCTGCGCTTCCGCGTCGCGCGTCGCATTCGCCGACTGGCTCGACTGGAACGAGACGATGCGCCGCGCGAATTCGTCGACCGAACCGGTAAAGGGCGTCGCGCTGCCGCCGATGCCCGTCGA
>JAGUWA010000192.1 GCA_020062605.1 Parvibaculum sp.
CTGCGCCGCGGCGGGAGCGCCGCCCGCGCGCCTTTCGCTCGCAACGGCAACACCGAGGCGCAACCCCTGGTCGCCCTCGGCACGGCTCAAGGCCCTACCCTATCTCGACAATCTGCTCGCAAAGGAAGAAGCGCGCGAGAAAGGCGCGGACGATGCGCTGATGCTTTCCGCGAACGGCGCCATCGCCTGCACGAGCGCCGCCAATATTTTTCTCTGGGAAGACGGCAAACTTATCACCCCCTCGGAGAATTGCGGCATCCTGCCGGGCATCACGCGCGCGGCGCTGCTGGAGCTTGCGCCGGACATCGGAATCGACACTGCCGAGGAGGAAATATCGCCCGCACGGCTCGCGCGCATATCGGGCGCCTTCGTGACGAACAGCCTGATGGGCCTCGTTCCGGTCGACCGTATCGACGGGCGGGATGTCCCCGCCCATCCGATGACGGCCCGCCTCGCCGCGGCCTACGAGCTCCTGCTCGATGCCGCGGACGAGGAGGACTGAAGCTACTCGCCGACCGTGAAGTCGCGACGCGCCGCCGTGATGGTGACGGTAAAACCGGCGATGACGTCGAAAAGCGCAAGCAGGACGAGTGCAAAGAAGGTGGAGGTGCCGAATGGCGGCAGCACGAGGAACTCGACCAGCGCGATCAGAAGAACGAGCATCGACAGCCCGTGATTGACGATGGTCGAAGTGCCGGTCTTCGTCGAGTTGACAAGTTCGAGAAAGAGCAGCATCAGCGCAGCGAAGACGATGAGATCGCCGACCGTGACCGTCCAGACGGCACCGGAGATGAGTGTGATGGTTGTGATCTGCGATTCCATCGACAGACCGGTCAGATAGACGACGATGTTGTAGATGATGATGACGATCGCCATCAGCGGCAGTGTGCCAAGCATGTCGGAACCCCCTTTTACCCCCAAAAACTGGTCTCTCATGTGCCAGACTAGCACAATTATGACACCATAACCCAACCGGATGACGGGTTTCCGACACGGCCGGCAACAAAGGATGAACCCGAAGTGAGCGCTGCATCGCATTTTTCCAGAAGCTACCGGGAAGCGCGCGACCGCTTCCTTGAGGCGGCGCGCGCGGCGGGTGCCCGCATTAACCATCATGAACACCCGCTAACGGGCCCCGAGGGCGAAGTGCTCGCGACGGATGTCGCGCGGATCGGGCCGGAGGACGCGAGATATATTCTCGGCATCGGTTCCGGCACGCATGGCGTGGAAGGCTATTGCGGCTCCGGCATCCAGACCGCGCTTCTGAGCGAGGGTCTGGGACGCGACCTGCCGCCGGACACGGCGCTGATCTTCATCCATGCGATCAACCCTTACGGCTTCGCGTGGAACCGGCGGGTGAACGAGGACAATGTGGACCTCAACCGCAACTTCCTCGACCACACGAAACCGCACCCGGAAAACCCCGGCTACGAGGAACTGGTGGACGCAATCAACCCGCGCGACCTCTCGCCCGAAGCGATGGCGGAGAGCCGGGAGAAGATGAAAGCCTATGCGGACAGGCACGGCCACCCCGCGATGCAACACGCGCTCAGCGCCGGCCAGTACACACATGCCGACGGCGTGCAGTTCGGCGGGCGCGAGCCCGTCTGGTCGAACCGCACGCTGCGCGCCATCATCCGCGAGGAAATGCGCGCGGCCGAGCGCGTGATATTCGTGGATATCCACACCGGCCTCGGCGCGCGCGGGGCCGGGGAAATGATCTGCACGGACCCCGAGACGGCCGACGCCTTCAAACGGATGAAGGCGTGGTGGGGACCTATCGTGCGCTCGACCGTGGGCGGCGGTTCGATTTCATCGGACGTTCCGGGCTCCACCCCCGTCTGTTTCGCGCAGGAGCTTGCCGGACGCGAGGTGACGTCGGGCGGGCTCGAATTCGGAACGGTGCCGATCCGCGAGGTGACGATGGCGCTGCAGGCCGACAACTGGCTTCACCAGAACGGCGGGCACAAAAATCCGAAGGCGGAGGAAATCGCAAAAATGATCCGCGATGCCTTCTACATCGATGCCGACGACTGGAAAGAAGCGGTGACGGCGCAAACGCGCGAGGTCTGTGCGGCGGCGTTGCGCGCCCTCAAAGCCTGAACCGCAAACGAAAACGCCGCCCCGAAGGACGGCGTTCAAAACGTGTCGGAAGCTGGAGGCTTACTCGCCCTTCGGCTTCAGGATCTGCTTGCCGCGATACATGCCGCTCTTCAGGTCCACGTGATGGGGACGGTGAAGCTCGCCCGAATCCGGGTTCTCGACATAGGCCGGCTGCTTCAGCGCATCGGCCGAACGGCGCATGCCGCGCTTCGACGGGGTGGTTTTCCTCTTGGGGACGGCCATGGCTTCAGGCTCCGATTGCTCCGCGAGCGGCCCGCCCTGCCGGCGAACGCCTGCCCTCGCGAAAAAGGCTTTGAAAACAAAATATTGGCCGTGAGCGGCGGCGCCTCAAGCACCTCCGGACGGCCTTTGGCGGGCCTTATACAGTGAAACCGGACAGGAAGTCCATAAGGGGCAGTCCGAAAACCCTGTCAGGCGAGGCCTAGTTGAGATGGATGATGGCGCATTCATCCGCCGGAATGCCAGCCCGCACGCAAGCCCCTTGCGCACCCCGCTCGCTGGCGAAGGGCCCCATGCGAACGCGATGAACCTCCTCGCCGGAAATCCGGGCCGTGTCGATGGCGACACGCTCGCCGGGCTTCAGGTCCGGTTCGCGGCCGAGAACGTCGAAATAGCGGCGGCTGGCGCGGTCGATGCTCGAATAGGCGCCGACCTGCGCATAGTAGCGGCCCGAAGGCGCTGCAAGCGAGGCAACCTCGACGGACCCCTGAGCGGCGCGGCCCGGACGGGCCAGCGGCTTGGGCGCGGAGGAGGAAATGGAACCCGTGACGAGACCGGCATAAGGGTCGTCGTTCCAGGCGACCTGCGTGTAGGACGGCCGCGCGACGGGACGGGCCCTGGTTGGAATTTCGATGGTCTTCTCGACCAGACGGTTCATACCGCCACGGTCATAGGCCCTGACTTCCTGGCGCTGCTGCGGCTCAGTGCCGGCGAGCCCGCGCTCCTTCTGCATCACAAAAAGCGCAATCAGAATCGCCCCCAGGACCAGCCAGAAGCGGTCGCGCTGAGCCTTTTCGAACATGTCTGCCCCCATCCATGAGCCGCACGAAGCGGCGATGGGATGAGGGTGGCGCTATATGGTTAACTCACACTTAAACTGACTCGAACTGGCACAAAAATCCTCAGGTCTTCGGAAAAATACGAGGAAAATCAACGCCCTGAGGTCAGGCCGCGAGCACGCTGGCCGCATCGTGCCAGGCAACGCCGAGCGCCTCGGACACCGCCTTGTAGGTCAGTTCGCCCTTGTGGATGTTGAGCCCGGCCAGCAGATGCGGATTGTCGAGCATGGCCTGCCGGTAGCCCTTGTCCGCAAGCGCCAGCGTGAAGGGAAGCGTCGCGTTGTTGAGCGCGAAGGTGGACGTTCGTGCGACAGCGCCCGGCATGTTCGCGACGCAATAGTGAACCACCTCGTGTTTCACGTAAGTCGGATCGGCATGGGTGGTGGCATGCGAGGTTGCAAAGCAGCCGCCCTGGTCGATCGCGATATCGACCAGCACCGATCCCTTCTTCATTTTCTTGACCATGTCTTCCGTCACGAGCTTCGGCGCGGCCGCGCCCGGCACCAGCACGGCGCCGATCACGAGGTCGGCGCCGAGCACGCTTTCCTCGATCGCATCGACCGTCGAATAGATTGTGTTGAGGCTCGGCCCGAATTGCATATCGAGCTCGTAGAGGCGGTGCAGGTTGAGATCGATGACGGTGACATGGGCTTCGAGCCCCATCGCCATGCGCGCGGCATTGGTGCCCGATACGCCGCCGCCGAGGATCACGACCTTCGCCGC